>JAITUP010000204.1 GCA_031286265.1 Chitinispirillales bacterium
GTGTAATGCTAAAGTCAAAACAAGTCGATGGTGTGGTTTTGTTTTTGATTTTAGCATTTTTACCCCGATAGTATGCCCACATGTCCCCCGTAAGCGGTCGCCGCTTATGGGGGACCGCAAGGGGACTATCGTATCGGGGCGTTACGGGGCAGAGCCCCGTCCCCAAAAGATTTTAAAAAGCTTTTAAAGATTTTGACTTTGACTTTTATTTTGATTTTGATGTCACAAGCCAACAGATCGCTGCGCTTCGCTCGCGATGACGATGTTGCTGACTTTTGAAACACCTTTCAAGCCTAATGGAAAATTTGGATTAAAAAAGGTTTAAAAAAGATTTTAACATGTAACCATAAAGTATATTAGCACCATGGAGATGACAAAGGCTCAACTTTTACAGGCGATTCTCGACAAGACCGTCCACGTCCGCGCAGGTATTGACGCCGAGGATATAGACAGGGTGATTAATGCTCTTGATGAGCGCGAGTCGCTGATCGCGATGTATGACGAAAAAAAACACGGCGGCCCCACCACAAGCGACAGCGCCCCCATCGCCGCGCAAATTATGCAGCTAAACGCCGACAATCAGCGCGACCTGAAAAAACTGATGGACGAATGTAATGAAAAAGTTTTCGAGGCGCGCCGCAAAATAAAAGAACTCCAAGCCGGGAAAAAAGCCACCGTCCAATATCACGGCGCGGCATCCGCAAACTACGGCTCGGTATTCGACTTCAAACAGTAAAAAATATGGCAAAAATCACCACCCTGATAACGCTTTTGATAATATCATGTATAGCCCATGATGTCTATGCCGGTGATCCGATATCCATCACCCGCCAAGGCCGGCGCGTAGAGATTGACGGTTTTCTGCTCGAATGGGATTTGGGCGCGGCGCGCCGATGGCATCCCTCCTCGCCGTGGACGTGGGACGCGGTCAACACCGCGGACGGCCTCGCCGGATATTTTGCGTTGCACGCCGCGCAACAGGCCTGCACCGCCGCCGTAAGCGAAGAAACGCCCGATGCTCCGCTTCCCTGGACATTTGCGGTCACCGCGGTCAATACCGGCAAGTCTATAAAATTCACAGTCCCAAATCAAGTGAGGGGCGAAAATTTCGCGTTTGACGTGAGCAGCTTTGAAAGCGACGGATATTATATAATGGAATGGATAGTCCCGTGGAATTTTTGGGGCAATGGCGGCGGCGCGAATCGATACACGCTAACACTAAACGGCCACAGCGCCTGCAACGATACGCTACCCACGATCATCCTTACGGCCGCCCCAAAATCCGCCCGTTCATCCGGCTCGTGGGCCATGTATGTCACAATGCTACTAGCCGGGGTGATGACGCTGGCCCTGGTATCAATCCGCCGTCGCGGCCGCCGCAACAAGAGTTTTAAAAATTTTCTCACATAGCAAATACTATATTTAGCAAACGCAATATTCAAAATTAAAAGGAGCTTGCAAACATGTCCGATTCTATAGATATAGCCAGGCTGCGTGAAGTCAAGGTTAGGATTGATAATCTTCGGAGGTATCTTTGACATAGACAGCAGAAAAGCACAGGTGGAACGCTCCGAAGCCCAAACTGTACAGGACGGCTTCTGGGACGACGCTACGGCGGCGCAGAAATTGCTCAAAGAAATCAAAGACCAAAAAAGAATCATAGAACCGTGGGATAAGGCCAATACCGAGGCTTGCGACCTGCTCGAACTCTACGACATGGCGGTCGAAGAAAATGACAGCGAAACCCTCCAATCTATGGCCGCCCAGGCCGCCGCCCTCGAAAAAGAGGTCGCGAGGATGGAATTTGTCCGCAAATTGAGCGGCGAAGACGACGGCGCGGACGCGATTTTGACCATACACAGCGGAGCGGGCGGCACGGAATCATGCGACTGGGCAGAGATACTGTTCCGCATGTACATACGGTATATGGAGCGTAACAGCTATACCTACGAGGTTTTAGAAACCTCTCCGGGAGACGAAGCCGGCCTGAAAAGCGTTACCATCGAGGTCAAGGGCGACTATGCCTACGGCCACCTGAAAGCCGAAGCCGGCGTACACCGGCTTGTGCGCATCTCCCCGTTCGACTCAAACGCGCGGCGGCACACGTCATTCGCGTCCGTTTACTCATACCCGATAATGGATGCTGTGGAAGACTACGAACTCGACGCGAAAGACATCCGCGTAGACACCTACAGGGCGAGCGGCGCCGGCGGCCAGCACGTCAACAAGACCGACAGCGCGGTGCGGATGACCCACATACCTACGGGAATAGTTGTGGCCTGTCAAAACGAGCGCTCGCAGTTGAAAAACCGCGCGACCGCGACGCGGTTGTTAAAAGCGAGGGTACGCCAGCACTACAGGGAGATGGAGGAGCGTGAGCGCGAGTCGAAAATGAGTGAAAAAAAGCGCATAGAGTGGGGCAGCCAGATCAGGTCCTACGTTTTGCACCCTTATAATATGGTAAAAGATCATCGTACCGACGCCGAGACGAGCAATACTCAGGCAGTTTTGGACGGTGATATCGGGATGTTCATAGAGGCGTATTTGTTGCTGACGTAGTTGAGGCGCCGTCATCGCGAGCGCCAAAATTGTGCCAGGATCGCCCTGAAAACGGATATTTTGAAAAAATAAAAATAATTTAAAAAAACGCTAAAGTTTTTATCAGAATTAACCGATAAACATAATAGAGGAACTGTAGGCACTTTTTCAGGAGGTGGGTTATGATGGATTCTGCCAGCGTAAATACGATTGGGGCGATAGCGGTGGGATCGGCTTATGCCGGTAACACGCGGGTCGTGTCCGACAGCGGCGTTCAGACGCCTGCTGCTGCGCGGTCTTCCACAAACGGAAGCGAAGCGACAGCATCGGCATCGTCGGCGGTTACCAGCGACGCTGAACTAGAAAAAATCATGGAAACGCCCATAGCGCAGGCAAACAAGGCGCTACAGGCCTTCGACCGCCAGATTGAGCGGGAAATTCATGATGTAACAAAGGCCTTGATGTATACCATCAGGGACACAAGAACAAACGAGGTCATAGCAGAGTATCCGCCAAGAAAAATCCAAGACATGATCGCGAAAATGTGGGAGCTGGCGGGACTCTTTATCGACCAGAAAGCCTGAAAATGTAGGAGTTTGGCTTTCAAAAGCTCTTTTAAAACCTGTTTTTTAAAAAAGGTCCGCCTAACCCTTTGACATAACCCGATAATGTTTGGGACAACAAAGGCTCGTATGAACGGAAAGGGCGATGTTCATTCGTGCAAAGGGGATAACAGGGGGGGGCTTGGCATGAATTTTGCAGGTAATGGGGCTGTAACACCGTCATCGCGAGCGAAGCGCGGGTATTTCAACGAATAGATTGGCTTCGACGCGATAAACACGGTGCTTCGCTCCGCTCGCAATGACGGCTTTTGCAAAAGGGGATTACAGATTACATCCCCCGTATTTGGTTTTAGGATACGGGTTTTAGGATATATAGGTTTTAGGTGGGGCGTTACGGGGGTACCCCCCGTCCCCAAAAAAGATTTAAAAAAAGGTTTTAAGAACGTCCATATACTATATAATGTTAATGGCTGTTATTCGTGAAAGGATTAAAAAAAGATGAACTTACAGACCCAAATGAGACTAACCGGCCTTGCAACCGGGCTTGATACCGATCAGATGATTCAGGCGCTTGGACGCGTCCATACGTTGCGGATCGACACCGTGAAGCGCGACAGGCAGTCTGTGGTCTGGCGGCAGGAGGCCCTTCGCGGCGTGATAAACACGGTCACCAACTTTCAGAGGAATAATCTCAACTTAGCGAGCCCCATGACTAACTTCCGTTCGGCATCGGCGTTTGCCAAGTTCAGCTATAGCCTGTCGGTAGGCAGATCGATGAACGAAGAGGCAAGAAACGCGGCGTCGAGAGTGCTTAGCGTTACGGGGACGGGCGACCTCAGGAATTTTAATCAGACGGTAGAAAAAGTCTCGCAGCTCGCGACGAAAGATACGTGGTCGGGAGAGAATTTGGGCCTGAAAGGGATAACGACGGACGGATTTGACTCGGCGAATTTTATAAACTACAGGATGAATGAGAACGGCGATATTACGTTTGACGGCGTGAGTTTGCCTACGTTTGGCGTCTCGATTGACGGGGTTAGCCGGACAGTACAGTTGAGCCCGTCGGTGATTAGCGGTTCCCCCAATCCGACGTATAGCCTTGCCAACCATGCCGTTGTTGGCGACGGTACGCCTTACGACCTCGACAATCATTTTGTCAACGTCGGCGGCAAGATGGTAAGCCTCCGCGATCATATCACAAGCCAACTCAACACTACCGATCCCGACGGAGACGACTATGTGGCTGATGTTGACGCCTATCTTAATGCCCTTGTCGATAGTGACATTCAAGCCATTATCGGCGATCAAACCGTGTTTTCGGAAAACCCGTTTGTCGTCGATAATAACAGTCTCGATAACCACTACGTTCTCGTCAACAGGAAAATGGTAAGCCTCCGCGATTTTATCACAAACGAGAGCAAGGGCGCGGTCAAATTTGACGGCTCTGCGGAAGATAACGAGAGAATTAACGAGATACTTGAAGACGTAAACATATACTCTGTTAGCGATAGCCAGGAGAACAAGCAAGCGCGGGCGGAAGCGTTTGCCCATGCCCTGAACCAGCAGATCGTCGTGCAGTTCGGCAAGGATTACGGCGGACCGGAAGTGGGCGGCAACGCGAATACCAGTATTGTAACCGTCAACGATCGCGGTGAGCTGATGTTCCACAAACACGCGTCTCATATCAATATTTTTGAGGCGGTTCCCGGCATGTCCACCCTCAGCAACCTCGGCCTTCCCCCCGGCGGCGCGTCAACCGGCAACACGGCCAACAGCAAATTAACCGATGTGTTTGATTTGCCATCCGAGTTCTTCAGACAAAGTTCTATCGAAAACGGCGAAACGGTCTGGCGCACGGTATCACGCACGATCAGTATCAATAACAAAACGATAACCCTCACCGAAGACGACACTATTCAGACGCTGGTCAACAAGGTCAACAGCGCCGACGCCGGTGTGACCCTTGCCTATAACTCAGCCGGCGACAGGTTCACTCTTATGAGCAACAGCGAGGGCCAGGCCTCCAACATTCAGGATATTACAGGCGCCGGGGCGGTGCTGTTTGCCGCGATGGGGTTTGGAACGGCGGTGGAGGTGCTAACGGAGAGATTGACTGTGGAGAACGGCCAGCCGGTAACGAGGTATGTGCCCGATTTCAAATTGCTGGTGGGAGATGCGCCTCTTAGTTCGATTTTGTCGAATGGCGATATGGTTTGGGCAAGAGGGTATGGTAATGATGAAGACCCGAACGCGGATGTGCTGATGACGTGGAATGGGACCGAGTTTACGCATTATGCGGGTAAAGAAGAGGCTTTTGATGATAACGGCAGAGAAATATGGATACCGCAGGGTAGCGATGGTTGGCCGGAGTCTCTGAGATATTGGAATGACGACGACGGGCAATGGGAGTATTTAGACGGCACCCCGGTATTGGACGATGATGGCAACCCAATGACGGAATATCCGCCGGCTGACTGGATAAGAGGGCAGACAGATGTACTCGCAACAGTTGGTGAAGAGGCCTTAAGAGGACATTTTGGTAATGTAGGCAACCGCGAAGTCGGTCAAAACCTCCGCGCCACCATCAACGGAGAAGAATTTGTAAGGCAATCCAACACCTTCAACCACGAAGGCATGATTTACACTTTCACCGATACCTTCAACCTCGACGGTACGGAAGAAGCCATCCAGATTGGCGTGAGCACCAACACTACCGAGCTGATGGACAGCATAAGGCAGTTTGTAGACGAATACAACAAAGTCCTCACCGAGATAAACGACCTGCTCAGCCAGAAAAGAGACAGAGATTACCGCCCTCTCAGCGACGATGAGAGAAGAGCTATGAGCGAGGATGAGGTGAAAGCGTACGAGGAAAAGGCAAGAGCGGGCATAGTCGCCAACGATCAGGACTTGCGCAGGCTACAGAATCAGTTGCGCAGCGCTATCTATCAAAAGGTTGAGGGCGTCGGCCTCACAATGTCCGATATCGGCATTACGACGAGCCCCAACTTCAAGGACGGCGGCCTCCTCGTAATTAATGAAGACAAGCTCAGAAACGCCATCGAAAACAATTACGATCAGGTAGTTTCGCTGTTCACCAAATCTTCGGATATCCCTTACGAAGACAACGCGCGGCGCGGCCAGCGCACAAGCGAGGTCGGTATCGCGCATCGTCTGAACGACATAATGCAAGACGCGGTGAGAACGACGCGCGACAGCAGCAACAATAAGGGTTATCTGGTAGACAAGGCGGGCATACAGAACGACGCGTCCGCGGTGCAAAACTCTATCCAGCGCCAACTTGACCAATACGACAAGAGAATCTCCGCCCTCCTCGACCGCTGGTACCGTCAAGAACAGTCATACTACATGATGTTCGCGAGAATGGAGACGGCAATGATGAGAATGCAGTCGCAGCAAAACAGCTTAGCGGCGATATTGAGCGGGCAGCAGGGTTAAAGTCTTTAAAGTTAAAAGGTATTTCAAGGGGCTGTTGCAAAAGCCGTCAGATTTGAAACCTGCCTCTACAAATGTTGCGTTTTTGCCATAATTTGTAGGGGTGGGTGGCAATCCGCCCGCTTTTGCGACAGCCCCCTTACAGGTTAACAGGGGTACTGCGGGTGTCCCCGCTTTGAAAAAACTTTTCACAAAATTAACTCTATCCTCATCCCGCATATTATATTCAAAATCTAGGAACCACGTGCGTTGTGTGTATGATTTGTACTGATTTTTATCTACGGGAGTGTTGATGAAAACCCTCGGAATCTGTTTTGGCGCCACTACGGTGCAATATGTTAAACTTGATGTGAAAGCTAACGGCGAGCGGAGCATAGAAGCGTCCGGCCGGATTGCCCACGAAGGCGACCCTAGGAGCGTTGCGCTCAAACTGCTCGGCGAAAGCGCGATGGCCGATGTCGGCAAGGTCGCGGTAACGGGCCGGGCGTTCCGGTCGAGCGTCGATTTATCGACCATTTCCGAGCCGGAGGCCATGGAATGCGCGCTCCGGATGGTATACGGGGATGGGAAGTATCCGAATCTTGTGATCAGTTCCGGCGGCGAAACGCAGCTTGTATATGCCATAAACGCTCACGGCGGGATCAGCTCCGTGCACTCCGGCAACAAGTGCGCGTCGGGGACGGGGGAATTTTTTCTGCAACAGATACGCAGAATGGGGATGACGCTTGAGGAGGCGGTCGAGCTTGCTAAGCAGGGTACCCCGCACAAGATTGCCGGGCGTTGCAGTGTGTTTTGCAAAAGTGACTGCACCCACGCGCTCAACAAGGGCGAGCCGCGCGAAAATATCGCGGCGGGGCTGTGCTTGATGATGGCGGACAAAGTCGGCGAACTTATTAAGGATATGAAGAGCGATAAAACCGCGCTGATCGGCGGCGGGTCGCTTAATGACGCGATGGTCAAGATTTTGCGCGGACGGTTGGGGAAACTCGACGTTCCCGAGACCGCCGCGGTGTTTGAAGCCTACGGGGCGGCGCTTTGGGCGATTGATCACGATTGCATCGCGCTTCCAAAAGACCACGCCTCGGTCATCCACGATGCGCCCACATCGTTTGGCCGGCATAAGCCGCTTTCGGAAGCGGCCGGCCTCGTATCGTTCAAGTCGATGAACAAGGGCGAGGTGAAAGAAGGCGACGAGTGTGTGATGGGGCTTGACGTCGGATCAACTACTACTAAAGCGGTATTGATGCGCAGAAATGACAAGGCTGTACTCGCATCGGTGTATTTGAGGACAAACGGCGACCCGGTTCAGGCGTCGCGTAATTGTTATGAGGCTATCGGCAAGCAGGTCGGCGACGTCAAGTTTGATATTACCGGGCTTGGGGTGACGGGGTCGGGTCGTCAGATAGCGGCGCTTCACGCGCTAACGGATAATGTGATAAACGAAATTATCGCTCACGCCGCCGCGGCTTCCTATTTTGATAAGGATGTCGATACGATTTTTGAAATAGGCGGGCAAGACGCGAAGTATACGTATCTCACGGCGGGTGTGCCGTCCGACTACGCTATGAACGAGGCGTGCAGCGCGGGGACGGGGTCGTTTCTTGAGGAATCCGCACTTGAATCGCTAAACGTGGTGACCGAGGAGATAGGTGGGAGGGCTCTTTTGGGGAACTCGCCGCCCAACTTTACCGATCAGTGTTCGGCGTTTATATCGAGCGATATCAAGACCGCAGGCCAAGAAGGGATTGGGAAAGACGACATTCTTGCCGGGCTTGTTTACTCGGTCTGTTTGAACTATCTCAACCGCGTTAAGGGCGCGCGCCAGGTCGGCAAGAAGATTTTCATGCAGGGCGGGGTCTGCTACAACAAGGCCGTTCCCGTGGCGATGGCTTCCCTCATGAATCACGAGATTATCGTCCCGCCGGATCCGGGTCTTATGGGCGCGTTCGGCGTCGCTTTGGAAACGGCAAACAGAATGGAGCTTGGGCTTGCCGAGCCGTCAAAATTCGATCTTGGTGATTTGGCCGGGCGCGTCGCGGTGCGCGAGGGCAGTTTCGTATGCGCGGGCGGAAAAGAAAAATGCGACCGCAAGTGCGAAATCTCGCGGATAAGGGTCAACGATAAAATATATCCGTTTGGCGGGGTTTGCAACAAATATTACAACATGCGCCTGCACAAGGAAGTGGATGTTGAAGACCTCGATTTTGTCGCGATCAGAAACAGGCTGCTGTTTGAAGAGTTTGGGGTTATGGATGGGGGCAATCAACCCGACGGCAGAAAAACCGTAGGGATACTGCGGACATTCCTCACCCACGCGCTGTATCCGCTCTATTCGCACTTTTTTAACGAAATGGGGTTTAGGGTCGTCCTTTCGGATGAGATCGACCAGGAGGGTTTATCTCGGATTGAGTCGGCTTTTTGCTTGCCGGCGGAATTGACGCACGGGAGTTTTCTCAATCTGCTCAAAAAGAAACTTGACTATATTTTCTTGCCGCATGTTTCCCAAATTCCGGTGAAAAACCCTTCATCGCCATACAGTAAGGTGTGCGTTTTTGTCCAGAGTGAGACTTATTATTTGAAAGCGACGTTCCGTAAGGAGATAGAGGAATCTCCAACTGCCGTTTTATCGCCTGTGTTGAACATGAACACCGACTACGACAGGGCGCGGGTGCGTCATGAGCTTGTCAATATGGCGGTGTCTATGTTGAGGGTCGGTGAAAAAAAGGCCGTGGAGGCGTTTGAAAAGGCCGTTGCGCGTCAACGGGCATTTGATAGCGAATTGCAGGTCTACGGTAAAAAAGCGCTTGACTATCTTGCCGCCAACCCTAATACTTTTGGTTTGATACTTTTTGGCCGTCCATACAACACGTTCGCTTCCGACGCCAACATGGGTATCCCTCACAAGGTCGCGTCGCGCGGGTATGTCATCGTTCCGTTTGATATGCTGCCGGCGGTTGACTATAAGGCGGATAAAAAAATGTATTGGGGCATGGGTCAGCGGATAATGAAAGCGGCGCAATTTGTCAAGGACAGGGAAAACCTGTTTGGGATATTCATCACCAATTTTTCCTGCGGCCCAGACTCGTTCGTATTGAGTTATTTCCGCAATCTGATGAAGTCAAAACCGTCGCTAACCTTGGAGCTTGATCAGCACACCGCCGATGCCGGGATCGACACGCGGATTGAGGCCGCTATCGACATTATGCAAAGTTACCGCCGCCTGTCTAAAACCATGCCGCCGGAAACTACGTCTTTCATACCTGCTCTTATGGACGACAAGGCGCTGAGGGTTAGGGGTTCGGACGGTAAATATTATTCGCTCAAAGATCCAAACGTCGAACTGTTGCTACCGTCGATGGGCCGCTACGGCACCGAGGGGCTCGCGGCGATTTTCAGGAGTATTGGGGTAAACACCCTCGCGCTGCCCGTTGCCGACAAGGAAATTTTTGAGCTTGGTAAAAAACATTCTACGTGTAAGGAATGCGTTCCGTATATCATCACGACCGGTTCGTTTTTGCACTATGTGAATACGCAAAGGGACCCGAACAAGGTTTTGCTGTTTTTCATGGCGACGAGCGACGGCCCGTGCCGCCTTGGCCAATATTGCCGGGCGATAGCGCAAAATATTGAAAATTTGGAGATTCCAAACGCCGCGGTCTTCACGCTCTCCGACGATAACGGCTACGGCGGTATGGGGATAAAAAGCCTCATCAAGGGTTGGCAGAGCATTGTGGTGTCAGACGTTTTCAGCGACATCCGTAGCATGCTTACCGTGACCGCGAGAGATAAGGACAAGGCGCTTGCGGAACTTGAAGAGTGCTGGGGCGAGTTGATAGAATATTTTGAGGGCAAGGCCGGCGGCAGCATTATGAAAAAACTTGATAAAATTTCAAGACGCCTGTCAAAAATTCCTTTGAAAAAACAACCCGGGGCGGTACCGATGATCTCCATAGTGGGGGAAATCTACGTGAGGCGCGACGAGTTCAGCCGCAAGAACATCATTGATTATCTCGAAGACAGGGGTTTTGCGGCTAAGGTCGCCCCAATCATGGAATTTTTGTGCTACAGCAACTACGTCTTGAACATCGGATTAGGCGACAAGGAGCAGAGCATAGCCGACAAGATACGCTTCCGTTTGGTCTCTAAGCTGCAGGATTGGTGGGAGCATAAAATAAAACAGGCTATGGCGAAAAGCGGTTTGTATAAATACGAATTAGTTGAGATTGAAAAGACGATAAAATCGGCGGAACATCTCGTAGACATAAGATTCCGCGGCGAAGCGATTTTAACCGTAGGCCTGGCGCTAAGAGAGATCTTGCACGACACCTGCGGCGTAATATCGATAGGCCCGTTCGGCTGTATGCCGTCGAGAGTAGCGGAAGCAATTCTGAAAAAAGAAATGAACGTAGTAGGCAAGTCGAGAGTCCCGGGTTGGGAGAAGAAAGCTTACGACTACGCCGATATCGGCGAGTTTCCGTTCTTAGCGGTAGAAACAGACGGTAGCCCATTCCCCCAACTAATCGAAGCAAATCTCGAAGCCTTCGTGCTGCAAGCAGGGCGTTTGCACGACTTTCAAAGGAAACTCGAGGGGAAAAGTTGATCTAATAATCAATAGGAGGTAAGATATGAACTTCACAAACACGACAGGCAGTCACGACCTTTTGCTCGGTTTCATAGGCAACGTCAGCGGAGCAAATCTGATATTGATATTGTTCCTGGTGCTGATACTCTTTGGGGCTAAGAAAATACCTGAATTTGCCAAAGGCCTTGGCAGCGGTGTGCGGGAATTCAAAAAAGCCACAAAAGAGATCAGCGACTGCGGTGACGACATAAAAGCCGCGTCCTCGAGCGAACCGTCATCAGCAGAAAAGCCTGTCGAAAGTGACAAAGAAAGCGCCTGATAAAAAAATGTCGCTACTGGACCACCTTGAGGAATTGAGGTGGGCGCTCATCCGCAGTATCTGCGCCGCTATCCTCTGCGCGGTTCCGTGTGGGATATATTGGCAGCGCATATTTGAAGTGATCGCCATCTGGCCGCTCAAATTGAGTGATCCCGCTCCAAAGATTATCTATACCGCTCCGGCTGAAACGATAATGCTCAGCATAAAAATCGCGTTGACGGGCGGCGTAATCATAGCGTCGCCATATATATTTGTGCAACTGTGGAAATTCATATCGCCGGGGCTTTACAAAAAGGAGAAAGCCGTAATCGTCCCTGCCGCGATCGCTTCGACATTTTGCTTTCTGTCCGGCATCACTTTCTGTTATTTCCTGCTACCGTTGTTGTTGCAATTTTTGACCGGTTTCGCCGGCGAGCAAATCGCGCCTTATTTCAAGATCAACGAATATTTCGGTTTCTTGATAAAAATGTGTTTCGTATTCGGCCTCGCGTTTGAACTGCCGGTCATCGCGTTCATACTGTCGAAAATGGGAATAATCGATCACCGTTTCCTGATTCGCTACTTTCGTCACGCCATAGTGCTGATGTTCATAGCCGCGGCTGTTCTCACTCCGCCGGACGGCCTGTCCCAGATACTTTTAGGCTTGCCGCTCGTCATACTCTACGCGCTAAGCATTTTAATAGCGTTTTTATCGAGACCAAGGGATAAAAAGTGAGAGCTCGTAAGGGATGTCTTTTTGTCTCTGCTTTAACTGGGTTCAATGCCAGAATGAACATCGCCCTATTAACCCGGCGGCAATTGACCTCAACGTTAAAATCAACTTCAAAACATTAAAGTCAAAATCTTTAAAATCAAAATCTTTTTTTGGTGACAGGGGCTCCGCCCCCGTAACGCCCCCATTCT
>JAITUP010000252.1 GCA_031286265.1 Chitinispirillales bacterium
GGGTGGGTGGGGGGGGGGGGGGGTTTTGGTGTGGTTGCTTCCGGCCCTGCTCGGCCAGCGGGGCGGCCATCCGGCGGTCAAGCGAAGCCGAAGCCATTTTTAAGGGCACAAAACGGCCTAGGCGCATCTCGCGGATACGCAAAGTTTCTGATATTGCCACCATCGCAAGCAGCGTTAAAAATGCCGCCAACACCATCGTCCCCTTACACTTTCTTCGAAGAAAAAATCCATATTTTCACAATCAAACGGAATTGCAATTTCGTCAATATACATCAATATAGGTTATCGGCAACACGAAATGCAACTTTTTTAAAAAAATGTTATACTTTTTGCTTGGTGGTGTAAAAAATGGCATAAAATGCCGCCCCAATATCTGTACATATACTATATTACATTGATTATGGTAAACAAATCTTACGATTTTCTAGTCATCGGCAGCGGAATAGCCGGGGTATCGTTCGCCATCAACGCCGCGAAATACGGCTCTGTGGTGATGATTACCAAGAAACAGGACAGCGATTCCAACACCAACTACGCTCAGGGCGGCGTTGCGTGCGTGCTCGGTGACGACGATACTTTTGAGAGCCACGTAAGCGATACCCTTATCGCCGGGGCGGGGCTTTGCGATATTGACGCCGTAAAAATCCTTGTTGAAGAGGGGCCGCCGAGGATTCGCGAGTTGCTTGATTATGGTGTGCGATTCTCTACCGTGGATAATGTCGCCGCTGAGGGAGCCAGCTTGTATAACTTGCACCTTGGGCGGGAGGGCGGGCATTCCGTCAACAGGATTGTGCACGCCAAAGATCTCACCGGGCGTGAGCTTGAAGCCACGTTACTTATGAAACTGCGAGAATTTGACAACATCACCATTCTTGAAAATCACTGTGCGGTGGAACTTATCACCGGGCATCATGTAAAGAACGCGTCGAATCAATATGAATGTTTTGGCGCTTATGTGTTAGATTCAATCAACAGGAAAATTTTCCCAATCGCCGCGAAAGTGACGTGTTTGGCAAGCGGCGGGGCAGGGCATGTGTATTTGCATTCAACCAATCCGGCGATAGCTACCGGAGACGGCGTGGCAATGGCGTATAGAGCGGGGGCCAAGATCGCGAATATGGAGTTTATACAATTTCATCCGACGACGCTATTTCACGAAAAAGCAAATTCATTTTTGATTTCCGAGGCGCTGCGAGGATACGGCGCTGTTTTGCGTGATGCCGGCGGGCGAGAATTTATGTCTAAATATCATCCCCAGAGCGACCTCGCGCCAAGAGACATCGTAGCGCGGGCGATTGATAATGAGATGAAAATATCGGGGCTGCCGTGCGTCTATCTTGATGTGAGGCACAAAGACGCGCGGACGACGATTGAGCAGTTTCCAAACATTTATAACCAATGTTTGAGTTTTGGTATCAACATTACCAAAGACTTGATCCCCGTCGTCCCCGCGGCACATTATATTTGTGGCGGCGTTATGGTTGACTACTATGGCAATACGAACATAACAAATTTATACGCTTGCGGTGAAACGGCTTGCACGGGAGTACACGGCGCAAACAGGCTCGCGTCAAATTCGCTTCTCGAAGCGTTGGTATTTTCGCACAGGGCGGTAATCGACGCGGCTGAGCGTGTCGGCAAATGCCGCAATATCGACACTAACGATATACCGGATTGGGACGACAGCGGTACGCACGATATTGAAGAGTGGGTGCTACTCTCGCATAATCTGGTGGAAATTCAAAGTGTGATGTCCAACTACGTTGGTATCGTCCGCTCCAATTTGCGTCTTGATAGGGCGCTACGGCGGGTTAATTTGCTTGGAAAGGAAATTGAGGATTTTTACAAGCGGGCAAAGATTACGCCGCAACTGCTTGAGCTTAGAAATATCGTGACCACCGCTAAACTCATCATCGTATCGGCGCTTAAACGCAGGGAGAGTAGGGGATTGCACTACACGACCGATTATCCGTGTCAAAACAATAAAAAAAGTTTCAAGAAAAATACAATCGTTTCTAACCGCCGCAAGGCTCCAATGTCAACAGGCTTAAAAATATGTCAATGACACACTGGCAGATATTGATAACCGTTTTGTTGGTTGCTGGAATTTTCCTTTCAGTCTTGCGCTACATCCGCAGTCGTTTATCGGTATCTTCAAAAATTATATTGATGCTATTAAGAGCGGGGTGGATCATCGGGCTTTTGCTTGCGTTTTGGGAGCCTACGATTCAGTTTGAGCGATTCGAAGACAGCAGGATGAGGATACCGGTGTTGATAGACGCCTCAATCAGTATGCAAAATTTTTCTCCTGACGCGTCTGTTATTCCATTTCTCGATATGCTTTCATCATTGCAATCGAGTGCCGGCGGTCGCGTCAGTTTCGAATATTTTTTATTTGGCGATTCAACTCGCATACGTCAATCGTCCGAGTCTGTAACGTTTACCGATTCAAGAAGCATATTCCCTAACGCGCTTGATGAAACGGGCGGACGTTTTTCTAATGACATGATCATCATAAGCGATGCTCACTGGACAAATCCGCGCAAGGCAAGCGACATATTCCCACGCAGCACTATTCATTATGTCGTATTGCCGAACGCTACACCTAACCCGTTCATAACAGTATCGCACAACGCGCCGGAAACAACGCCAAGCGATTCGGTGTTTTTCGTAGAGATAACGGCAAACGGATACGTAAGAGAAAGCGGATCGGCGGTGATAACGCTGAAAGAAGGCAATCGTGTAGTAAGAACCGAAACCGCGGAAATCGAACAGGGTTATTTTTCACGCGTCATACGGGTCAGAACAAGTAATTCGAGGCCCGGCAGAAGGCTCTACACGGTTGAAGCCGTCATTGATACCGCTATCCCGCCATCGGTATCAAACTTTGTCCATCAAACGATCCCTCATTTTTTGACATACTCCATGTATTCCGCGAGGCCGACGCTTGACAGAAGATATCTCACACAGGCTCTTGCGGCCAATGATTTTTTCAGGGCAAGGGCGACGGCGCCGGATGTTTTATTTTTGTTTGACTGGGACACGACAGCGGCAAGAATGGTACGCAACTTGCCGCGCCACGCCACCGTCGTATTTGCGGGATGCCTGCCGTGCAACACAACAAACATTCCCGCGCCGTCAATCACAGTCAGGCCAGTCGAAGACGGATTGCTAAGAACAAACGTCGATTTGCGCACCATACCGCCGCCGCAAGAAATTATCACTTGCAGACCGCTCCCGGTAAGTGGAATGAGAAGATTGCTAAACGCATCTATCAATCAACCCGCCGCCAGTGCGGCAGACGCCGCTAATAATCCGGATAACGTGCCGATCCTGTTTACGGGCCGATTTATGGGGAGGCAATCGCTATTCGCTCCAGTGCGAGGAATTTGGCGCTGGGATTTTTGGCCGATGGCTTCCGACAGAGCCGAAAGCGAATTGTTCGGATTTTCAAATACGATGTTGTCTTTGGCAAAAGAAATACTGCTCGACAATATAGCCGATCAGCTAATACTCTATCCGGTCGGCATGTTAACAGAAACCGATTCCACACGATTCATGATGTCGCTGCCCGCCGCGATTCCAATATTCGAGTCTGTCGACCTCGCATTGCAAATACAGGGCGAAGGGATAAACATCGATACCGTATTAAATTATATCCCCCATGGACTGAACAATCAACCGTTGTCATTCCGTCCGCTTCCGCCCGGCAAATACAACATTTCATCAACACTAAACAGCGGCGCGGTCAGGGCGGCCTTCAGCGACAGTTTTACCGTCAACAAAGACATGAGCGAACTCTCGGTATCAGCCCAAAACACGCAATATTTGCAAGAGTTCGCACGACCGCTTGATATAAAGGAAATAGACGCCGTCAACTATTTATTCGATTCATGGAATATGAGAAGCACGGAAAAACATACGATCACGGAAACCATGCGTTTCCACAGATCGTGGCTGTTGCTTGGGATTGTGTTTATGATTTTAGCGATTGAACTGGTCTTGCGAAGGATTTGGGGGGTTGATTGAGCCTGTATTATATTACTTTAATATAGAGTGCAGAGCAAGGCATAGACAAAAACTTTGTCAAAAATATTATTAACGAGGTTTGGGGATTGATATGAAGAGGGATAACAAATTTTACGCTATCATCGCTTTCACGGCGCTGATTTTTACGTTTTGCTCATCACGATCGATAATGCGGGAGAGCAGCGGCGTTGAGGACAGGCAGGCCATTGAAATTACCATCTATAATAACAATTTAGGGATAGTCACCGAGCGGCGCAGTGTCACTTTCCCGGCGGGGCGGGGGGAATTGCGATTTGTAGACGTTGCCGCGCAAATTGATCCGACGTCCGTTCATATCGTTTCGCTTGATTACGCAGACGACCTCACAATATCAGAGCAAAATTTTGAGTATGACCTTATAAGCCATGCTCGACTGTTGGAAAAATATGTCGACGAGGTTATCACAATAATCGTCGGCAGCGAGCAACGCGGTAGCAGGGATACTGTTGGCGCGACGGTGCTTAGTGCGAACAAAGGCGAGGTCTATCAAATTGAAGGGGCGATTCATCTTGATTATCCCGGTATAAGAGTTATTCCAAAAATCCCCGACAATTTAGTGAGCCGCCCAACGCTCACGTGGAGATACGACAGCAGGGTCGCCCGTGATTATCATCTCGAAGTTTCCTATGCGACCGAGGGGATAACATGGGCGGCTGATTATGTCCTCGTTGTTGGTGAAAGCAGGGAGGAGGCTGAGTTTTCAGGTTGGGTGACTATAGACAACCGCAGTGGCGCAACTTATGACGAAACGAAGCTGATGCTTGTAGCCGGAGCTGTCAACACTCTGCCGAGATACAGGCCACAGCGATTTGAAGAAATTAAGAGGCGTGAAATCGTATCTAATTTTGATTTTGGGCCTTTTAGCTCCACCAACACATCTCTGTCCCGCAGGTTTTCTTTTGAAGCCGGGGAGATCATCGGTTATTTGGACAACCCTACTCCCGTGTATATGATAGACATGGATTTCGACGAGGCGGTTTCCGCCGCGCGTTTCGAGAAGAGAGGAATGTTCGAATATCACATATACGACCTCCCACGTCCAACCACTATCAAAAACAATCAGACAAAACAGATAAAACTTTTGGAAGTGTCAGGCATAGAACTGGAAAAGGAATATATACTTACACCCTCATATCTCTTTCACTGGGATGGCAATGTGGCGTTATGGTCGGACGATTACGAATATTTTCAAGCCCTCTTCCACCGCATGTCAACCCATTCCGGAGAATCCTGGCAAGTGAAGTCAAGCAGCTTGGAGGGCCATGCCGTCAAGCAAGAGGTGGGCGAATATTTCACGTTCAACAACTCGGAAAACAACAACCTTGGCAATCCGCTTCCATCCGGTGAGGTAATGGTATACTCTATCAGCGAAAACGGTAGACGTCTCTTTCTCGGCGAAAACACAATTCCCCATACCCCGTCAGATGAAGAGGTCCGCTTCCGTGTTGGCGGCGCGCTTGGCATAGTCGCCGAACGTACTTTAGTCGATTTCAAAAAAGGGTTGGCAAGGAGTACGGAAACGGAATGGGAGATAACCGTCCGCAACCGAAGAGACACTGATATTGATATCCGAGTAGAAGAAAATGCCAGCGGTGAATGGGAAATTTTGAAATCTACCCACGAATACGTAAAAGTGGATGCGGAGACTTTTAAGTTTGATCTATCGGTAGGAAAGGGGCAAGAGGTTGTTGTTAGATACCGAATAAGAGGTGAAAACAGGCAATAACTTTTATTATGAGTGTACGATATCTCGTATATTTCAAATTAAATTTTTCAAAGAGGAGGTTTTCATGATGATTAAGAAAACAAAAACGATGTTATCGGTGTCGATTTTACTGTGTTGTTTCGCGTGGGCCGCGCCGTCTGCGGAGTCGCTTAAGACTACGATTGACGACAGGCAATCCGTCGAGGTTACCGTTTACGCCAACGGTAGCAGAGGACTTATCAAGGAATTGCGCAATGTCACTCTCCCGGCGGGGCGGGGGGAGTTGCAATTTATGGACGTTGCTTCGCGGATTGTCCCAACGACCGTTCACGTAAGGCCTCTGACTTATGCAGAAGATTTCGTCATTCTCGAGCAGAACTACGAGTACGATCTGATAAGCTACGACAGGCTGATGGAGAAGTACATCGGCAAAGACATCCAGATCATAGAATTTAGCGACTACAGGGACAGCCGCCGCGTTGTCGACGCGATGTTAATGAGCAGGAATGACGGCGATGAAGTTTTCAAAATTAACGACGCGATATATCTTGGCCATCCGGGCATAAGGGTTGTTCCAAAAATTCCCGGCAATCTTATCAGCCGCCCGACGCTGTCGTGGATATACCGTAACAGAATCGCTCGTGAGTATCAGTTGGAGGTTACCTACATGACCGGCGGAATGCACTGGAGCGCCGATTACGTTCTCTTTTTAGATGAGAGCGGTGAGGGCGGTTCGGAGCTTGCGGGCTGGGTGACTCTTGAAAATCAAAGCGGTGCTTCGTATGAAGACGCGAGGATGACGCTCGTGGCCGGTACTACGCGGGACGGCCTATACGTATACGATCTTGCCGATCCGACCACAATAAAGCATAACCAGACAAAGCAAGTACGTCTCATGGAGGCGCAGGGCCTAGCTGTGGAAAAAGAGTACTTGGTTACCTCGTTGCTGATACGGGGGCGCGAGAGGGTTGACGGCGCCGCTAGACAGAGGGTGATGACATATCTCAGGTTCAGAAATACGAAAGACAACAACTTGGGCGACCCTCTCCCGTCCGGCAAGGTTATGATATACACCGCCGATGAGAGCGGCAGGCGGCAATTCATAGGCGGAGACAGCATCGCCCACATACCGCGGGACGAGAATATCCGCCTCAGGGCCGGCGAGGCGTTCGACATCGTGGCGGAACGCACACAGATCAGCCATCAACTAAGAAGACCAAATGGCGCGGAAACAGAGTGGATGATAGCCCTGCGCAACCGCAAAAATGACGAGGATGTCACGGTGCGCGTACAAGAAAACACGTTTTCAGGCCAATGGGAAATTCGCCAATCAACCCATAGATACACAAGAGTAGACGCGCGGACACTCAGATTCGACGTGACGGTGGCGAGCGGGCAGGAAGTTATTATCAGGTACACTATAAGAACAGAGTGATGAGAATGAGCAGCATACAAGGGGAATTTTATTATATGGATCGCCTGTCACATCAACTCCGTATACAATTTTTTGATCGCCACTCCCCTATGGCTAATACGGTTCTTATCTTCCGAACTGATTTGCGCGAAGGTTTGGGTGAAACTGTCTGGGATGAACAGCGGGTCGTAACCGAAACCTTTGTCGCCGACGGTTTCATTAATAATCCGGCCTTCACAGGTACCCTCGGCGGTTAGATATGTGTCGGCGCCTGTTTTAAGAACCAGCACACATTTAAAACGTGCCGTGCGTTTATCGTCGGGAACGCCGCGGAGTTCGTTCAATAATTTTTCATTGTTACTCGCCGCCGTTGCGCCATCGCCGCTATACACCGCGCTTATAACCCCGGGGGCTCCGTTTAGCGCGTCAACCTCAAGGCCGGAATCGTCGGCCAAAGACCATATACCACCGGTGTGTTCGTAAACCCAGTCGGCTTTAATCTTCGCGTTTTCGTAGAATGTGGAACCATCCTCAACGATATTTGGCAACGGGTTGAAATGATCGGCAAGGCTCGTGAGAGCGATGTTGAGGCCGGAGAGCATCTCTCTGAACTCTACTACCTTGCCGAGGTTGCCTGTCGCGATGATTATCTCTTTCATAATTTTCACCTGTAACTACGCTAAACTACAATATTAACCAATTTCCCCGGAACGACAATAACCTTGCGAATCGTCTTGCCGTCGACAAACGGTTTTACCTTGTCAAGCGATAAGGCGGTGGTTTTTAATTGCTCCTGATCCGCGTCGCACGGCGCCTGAAATTCTCCGCGCAGTTTGCCGTTGACCTGTATTACCACCGTAACGACGCTGTCTTGGGTCATCGCTTCGTCCCATGTCGGCCAGGACGTGTCAATTACAAAACCGCCGTTCCCCAACATCTCCCAAAGTTCATCTCCTAAATGCGGGGCATACGGGCTTACCAATTTGACAACGGCGGTCAAGTCTTCTTTTGACGCGCCGCCCGACGACAGCTCGTTGGCAAATTCCATCATGGCCGCTACCGCGGTGTTAAACTTCATTGCTTCCAAATCGTTGGTTACTTTTTTAATTGTCTTATGGCGGAGGTTAGCGTTTACATCGTTCCCCACCCCGCCCTTTTCAACAAACTCGTCAACCAATCTGTAAAGCCTGCGCAAAAACCTGCCGCACCCCTCGATTGCCCGCGGGTCCCACGGTTTGGGGAGTTCAAACTCGCCCATGAATACCTCGTACATGCGCAGCACGTCCGCGCCGTGTTTTCCAACCACCTCGTCAGGGCTTACGCCGTTGAGTTTTGACTTGGCCATTTTTTCTATTTCGACCTTGAGTATTTCGCCGGTAGCTTTAAGACGCGCCGCGCCGGTTTCCGTAAATTCAATCTCGGAATATTCGTGATACTTGCCGGCGGAATCTATATATGTTGAAGCGAGTACGACCCCCTGATGGCGCAGTTTTTTGAACGGTTCTTTCGTTGACACATACCCCAAATCATAAAGCACCTTGTGCCAAAAGCGGGAGTAGAGCAGGTGGAGTACGGCGTGTTCGGCGCCGCCTACGTAGAGGTCGACGTTCATCCATTGACGTTCGGCTTCTTTGCTGCACAGTTCCGTTTCGTTTTGGGGATCAAGATAGCGCAGATAATACCAGCACGACCCGGCCCACTGCGGCATCGTGTTTGTTTCGCG
>JAITUP010000205.1 GCA_031286265.1 Chitinispirillales bacterium
AGAATGGGGGCGTTACGGGAGATAGGCTATGCTCGAAGTGAGTGAGGGTGTACAGTGTACACCCTGCACTATGATTGAAAGAGGGAACTTTGAGCCCCTGTCACCAAAAAAGAATTTGAATTTAAAGACCTTAAAAGGTTTAAAAGACTTTGATTTTAACGTCAAGATCAATTGCCGCCGGGTTAATAGCTTGATAATGTTTGGGACAACAAAGGGTCGTTTGAGTGGGGAGGGAGGGCGATGTTCATTCTGGGCGGGATTGGGGTGGAAGTTTTTTTTAAAAAGCGTCCTGATCTTAATAGACAATTTGGGTTAAAAATGGAGTGACCATATATTACTGTGTTTTTTATTTTTGGTATTGACACGGTGACACTACATGATGTATCTTAAGTATTCGATATCCACAATCTATAGTTAAGAAAGAGATTAAATCATGGCACCAAAAGCAGGTACCGACACTAAGGGCGCGGCTTCCGGCGTTCTGAATAAAACCGTGAAATCCACCGTCGCCGCCGCTACCACCGCCGCCGTACAGCCGTCGCAGGAGCTCTCCGAACTCAAGGAGCGGCTTGTGCAGAAAAAAGCGGCTCTCAGCGCAAACGCGCGGGTCGTCCTCGAAAAACGCTACCTCATGAAAGACGATAACGGGAACGCGGTGGAGACCCCGGAAGAGCTTTTCTTCAGAGTCGCCGAGAATATCGCTTCCGCCGAAAAAATCTTCGACAAGGAGGCCAACACCGACACGTGGATAGAGCGATTCTATGACTTGATGACCGGCCTCGAATTCCTCCCCAACTCGCCTACGCTCATGAATGCCGGCCGGGAGCTCCAGCAGCCCAGCGCGTGCTTCGTTCTACCCGTCGGCGACTCGATGGACGAGATTTTTACATCGGTAAAAAACACAGCCCTCATACATAAAAGCGGCGGCGGCACCGGTTTCTCGTTTTCGCATATCCGGCCAAAAAACGACCGTGTCAAATCGACAAAAGGGATATCGTCCGGCCCGCTGTCGTTTATGCGCGTGTTCGACATGGCGACCGAGACGGTCAAGCAGGGCGGCGCGCGGCGCGGGGCCAATATGGGAATATTGTCATGCTCCCACCCGGAGATCCTCGATTTCATCGAACTGAAGGCGAAAGACGGCGTGATGTCGAACTTCAACATATCGGTCGGCATAACGAAAGAGTTCATGGAGGCGCTGAAAAAAGGCGAGGAATACGCGCTGCGTAACCCGCGCACCGGCGACGAAATGGGCCGGCTGAAGGCGGCGCGCGTGTTCAACCGGATCGTGGAACTCGCGTGGAAAAACGGCGAGCCGGGCGTGGTATTTTTAGACAGGATCAACGAATACAACCCCACCCCGCACGTGGGCCGCATGGAAAGCACAAACCCCTGCGGCGAACAACCGCTGCTGCCCTACGAATCGTGCAATTTGGGATCGATCAACCTTGTGAAGATGATATGCGTCAAAGACGGCAAGAAAACCGTGGATTACGAGAGGCTCGGATCGACGGTCTTCACGGCGGTGCGATTTTTAGACAACGTGATAGAGGTCAACCTCTACCCGCTGCCCGAAATCGCCGATAAGACGAAGGCCAACCGCAAGATCGGCCTCGGAGTGATGGGCTTCGCCGATATGCTCATTGAACTCGGTATCGCCTATAACTCGAGCGCGGCCGGCAAGATCGCGGAAGAGGTGATGAAATTCATCCACGAAGAGTCGCAAAAGGTCAGCGCGTTTCTTGCGAGGGAACGCGGCACCTTCCCGAACTTCCGCGGATCGGTCTACGACAAGGAAGGCGGGCTGCAACTGCGCAACGCGACCGTTACCACCATCGCCCCCACCGGCACAATAAGCATGATTGCGGGATGTTCAAGCGGCATCGAGCCGTTGTTCGCGATTGTTTACGAAAAAAACGTGCTCGACGGCAAACGGCTTCTCGAAGTTCACCCTGAATTCAAGCAGGTCGCGCAAAACGAGGGCTTCTATTCGGACGAACTAATGAAAATGGTCGCCGAGTGCGGAAGTTTGGACAGGATCCACGGCATACCGAAGCGCATAAAAGACGTCTTCGTTACCTCACACGACATCGAGCCGCGCTGGCACGTATCGATTCAAGCCGCGTTTCAGAAATTTACGGATAACGCCGTATCAAAAACGGTAAATTTCCGCCGCGAAGCCACGGTGCTGGAAGTGGAGGAAGTCTTCCGCTACGCCTATGAACTCGGCTGCAAGGGCGTGACCGTCTACCGCGACGGATCGAGACAGAATCAGGTACTCACAAGCGGCACCGGCGATGCTGGCGGAGCCGCCGACTTTCCGGCCGTCGGCACGATCCATCCGCGCCCGAGACCGGCGGTTACACAGGGCCGGACATATAAAACAAAAACAGGCTGCGGGACGCTCTATGTCAATATCAATTCTGATAATTTAGGATTTTGCGAAGTATTTACTCAGATGGGTAAATCCGGAGGCTGCGCCGCGTCCAACGCGGAAGCCGTGTCGCGACTAGTATCTTTGGCGATGCGCTCAGGGATCGATCCCGGTGTAATAGTGGCCCAACTGCGCGGCATCCGCTGCCCAATCCCTACGTGGCACGACGGCGAAATGGTGCTGTCATGCTCCGACGCGATAGGCCGGATTCTCGAAAAGGCTATAACCGAAGTCCACGGCAAAGGCAATACCCCGCAAATCGCCTATACCGGGCTCGACATGGGCTACTGTCCGCAGTGCCCGGATTGCGGCGGGATTATGGAGCATGAAAGCGGGTGTGCGGTCTGCAAGTCTTGTGGGTTTTCCAAGTGCGGGTGACGGAATCAAGGTCAAAATCTTTAAAACCTTTTTTTAAAAAAATCCGCCTCACCCCCTGATGCCGCTCCGCTGCCGTATGGCCGTGGATTGCGTAATGCAGTTTATTTTGCACCGTCTTGAAAAACTGTGCGGTCTCTGAACTTCGCGCGTCGTAATCAAAGGATGTCGCGTATATGTCTGTTATCTTTTGATAAAATTTCCGCTCGGAAAGACGGATTTCTCGAATGTCCTCAAGCAAATGCTCAAAGTAGGTTTTAGAAAAAATCCTGTCATTTTTGAGCCGCTCTTTATCAATAACATAACCCTTCAACGCAAAATCCGCCAAAATATCCGCAGCCCAGGCACGGAAGCGTATCGCTTTGTCGGAATTTACCTTGAAGCCTACGGCGATAATTGCCTGCAGGTTGTAAAACTTTTGATCGTAAAATTTACCATCCGAGGCAGTTGTTCGGAAATTCCGAACAACTGAATTTTCGTCCAATTCGCCGTTTTTGAATATAGCCGTCAGGTGCTCCGACACCGTGCTTTTCGCCGCGTCGTAGAGCAAACACATAGACTTTTGCGTAAGCCATACGGTTTCATCCGCCACTAAAACGTCAACACCGTCCCCCCCATTTTCCTTAGAGAAGATCAGAAAATCATTCGTACTATTGCGAATTTGCAGTTTTTCTTCACCGTTATCCATAATATAGAAAATACATTACAACTAACCGTCAAATCAAAAAATATATGAATTTTCAGAAAAAACATCTCTTTGCCACTCCCTATTTAGTATATTTGCTTAAGAACTTCCAAAGCAGGAATTGTTTTATGGATAAAAAGAAAGTCGACCTTTGGCTCGGGCTGTGCGATAGAGACTTAAAAGGCGCGCACGGTATGCTGCAAACAATTAGTTTCTAAAACGGAAGAGTTCCTGTCATGGATAAAGAACAAGCTCTCAGAATAGCCGAGCAGTACGCCGAAATAGTAGCGAAAGAATTTAAACCGAAGCAAATACTGTTCTTCGGCTCCTATTTTGATGGAGAACCTCACGAATACAGCGACATAGACATCGCCGTCATCTACGATAAATACCCCGGCCCCGGCACATGGTGGGACGGCGCTACCCGCCTCACCTCATTGTGCCGAAAAGTCGACGCGTC
>JAITUP010000208.1 GCA_031286265.1 Chitinispirillales bacterium
ACCGCAAATACAAGCGGGCGCAAGAAGAACAGATGCGGAAAGAAGCGAGCAGGATTATCAGGGAAGCGAAGAATGAAGCCGAAATTCAGAAAAAAACGGCCATTCTCGAAGCCAAAGACGAGTGGTTTAAGGCGAAAACGGAGTTTGAAAACGAGACCGCCAAAACTCGTGAGCAAATCCGGGCCGAGCATCAGCGCATCAAAGAAACCGATATTGAGATGAAGCGCCAGCAGGAGCTCATCTACAAACGGGAAAACGAGTTCAACGCGCGGGAAAATTTCCTTAACTCGAAGGAAAAAACACTGCGCAACAAAGACAACGAACTGACACGCCTCATAAACCTGCAAAACGACAAGTTGGAAAGAATGTCCAACATGACGCAGCAGGAAGCGAGGAAAATACTCCTCGAAAACCTCGAGGGGCAGGTTCGCTACGAGTGTGCGCAGATGATTAAGGATATTAAGGATCAGGCCAAATCCGACGCCGAGAAAGAGGCCAAGGAAATCATCGTCAACTCGATCCAGCGTTGCGCCGCCGATACTACCGTGGAATCAACGGTATCGGTCGTCCATCTGCCAAGCGACGAGATGAAAGGGAGGATCATCGGACGCGAGGGCAGAAATATCCGCTCGTTTGAAGAAGCCACAGGGATCGACGTTATCGTAGACGATACGCCGGAAGCGGTCATCTTGTCGGGCTTTGACCCCATCCGCCGCGAAATCGCAAAATTGGCGCTCGAAAAGCTAATCAGCGACGGGCGCATCCATCCGGGGCGCATAGAAGAACTGATAAAGAAAAGTGAGCGCGATCTCGAAAGGATAATGAAAGAGGCGGCGGAGGAAGCGATATTCGAGCTTGGCGTCCACGGTTTGAGACCAAAAGTCGTCGAGTTGCTCGGCCGTCTGAAATACCGCACATCCTACGGTCAAAATGTCTTGCAGCACAGCAAGGAAGTGGCGATTTTGGCCGGCCTGATGGCCTCCGAACTCGGCCTCGATCCAAAAGTCGCGATGAGGGCGGGACTTCTGCACGACATCGGTAAGTCAATCGACCGCGAAACCGAGGGCACCCACTCGGCGCTCGGCGCGGAAATCGCGGCCAAAAACGGCGAGAACGATCTTATATGCAACGCCATAGCCGCCCACCACGAAGACGTGCCACCCATATCCATGTATCCAATTTTGATACAGGCCGCGGACACAATTTCGAGCACAAGGCCGGGCGTACGGCGCGAGACGCTAACAAATTACGTCAACAGGCTGACGAATTTAGAAGACATCGCCGATTCGTTCAGAGGCGTGCAGAAATCTTTCGTCATTCAGGCCGGCAGAGAAATCAGGGTGATGGTCGAGCCGGAAATGATAAACGACGCGCAGGCACAGGAGTTGGCAGCGCAAATTTCGCAAAAAATTCAAGACGAAATGGAATATCCGGGTCAAATTAAAGTAACAATAATAAGAGAAATAAGATTTACAGAATTCGCGAAATAATGTCTTGGGTAGGATCGCGGAATGAAAATATTATTTATAGGCGACATCTTCGGAAACACAGGGAGGCGCGTTCTTGCGGAGCGCCTCCCGTCCATCATCAACGATTTCGGCATTGATGTCTGCGTCGGCAACGGCGAAAATGTTTCCGGCGGGCGCGGGATGACGAAAAATTATTTCCGCAAACTGCGTAAATACGGGCTCAATGTTATTACCGGCGGCAACCACTCCTTTTCTATTGAAGACAAAGACTTTTCATTTATGGGCGAGCCGCAGGTTCTCCGCCCGATAAATTATCCGCAGGGCAATATAGGGCACGGATCGACAATTCATACATTGGAAGACGGGCGGTCGATAGGCGTTATCAATTTGATAGGCCGGACATTCATGCACGAAATCCCCGACTGCCCGTTCCGTGTATGCATAGACGCGATTAACGAACTTAAACAAAAAACACCCATCATACTGATCGATTTTCACGCCGAAGCGTCGAGCGAAAAAGCCGCGCTCGCGTGGCATATCGACGGCATGGCAAGCGCGGTAATCGGTACGCATACCCACGTCCAAACCGCCGACGAACGAATCTTGCCAAAAGGAACGGCATTCATCACAGACGCGGGAATGACAGGCCCGGAAGCGTCGATTATAGGGATGAAGCCCGAAGGTGTCATAAAAAAATATCTCCTGCAAACATACGTACGCTTCGAACCAAGTGAAGAAGGCGCAATGCTCAACGGGGTAATTGTGGATGTCGACGACGTTAGCGGAAAAGCGCTGTCGATATCAAGAATCTTTGAACGTGTAACGTTTGATGATACATTATAGTCATTCCACTTCATTACGGAGCGGCATCAGAGGGTTAGGCGAACCGCTCCGTAATGTTTGGGACAACAAAGGATCGTATGAGTGGGGAAGGCGATGTTCATTCTTGCGGGGTTGGGGTGCGGTGCTTTTTTTAAAAAAACGGTAAAATCTTATGAGACGGCAGTGGATTTAATTATATTACGACCATGGACACTGCGACCCCCGAACATGAAACCGCGCAAACCGCCAACCGTGAATATAAAAACTCCGTATTCACGCTGCTATTTGGCGATATCGCCGCGCAGCTCTATTGCGCCGTAGTCGGGAAAACCTATGACCCGGCC
>JAITUP010000013.1 GCA_031286265.1 Chitinispirillales bacterium
CTCCAAATTAACCAGCCGTCCGTCAACTGTCATGGTAATATCGAGACGGCAGAATTTCTCCTGCATGGCATCCGGCGGCATTTCGGGGTTTGTTACAACGCAATTTCCAATGCTTTCAATCCGAACACCGAGCATCCCCGCAACAAGCCGCTTTCGCAAATCAGGATAATCACGAAAAAGCATCTTGAACAAAACATCGTTTGTCAGCGTATATTCAAGTTTAGGCATACCCAGGGTTTCTTTCATTGTTTTCGTATCAATAATATAAGATAATTTTCGACATACTCAAAATCAAAATTTATTTTTTGCGGTATCAGGGGGTTAGGCGACACATTTTAAAAAAGGTTTTAAAAAACCACCGCACCCCAACCTCGCCCGAATGAACATCGCCCTCCCCACTCATACAACCCTTTGTTGTCCCAAACATTACGGAGCGTTAGGCGACACATTTTTAAAAAAATAGCTTTTAAAAAAAATTAACCCAAATTTATCTCTTAACGGAAAATTCGGGTTTTAAAAAGTTGAAGTTTTTTTAAGCAATAATTCCAATATCCGCACAAGCTCCACTTCTTCATCCCGAACTTCAATTTTCCAGCGATTATCAACCAGAATCATCATCGATTCGCCCGCGGTCACCCGCGAAAAGTCTTCTATATAATCCGAGAATGCCGGTCGGCCCGCCTCTATCCTGCGCACTAAATTTTTCCGATTAACCCTGATTTTTCTAAACCCGAACCAGTTGAGCCAGTCGCTTGACCCGGGATATCTGGCGTATTTTTTCAAATATGCCGGGTATCGCTTAGGAAAATCGCTCGACAAAACAAGCCACTTCAGCGCTTCCTCTTCGCGCAGGCTGTCCGCGGTTTCCCGGTCGTCGTCGTGGTAGAGATGTGGCAAAGCCGGCCTCAAAGCAACACGCCCGGCAATGCCGGGAGTTTTGAGCAGGATATTTATCACCTTACCGATATCTGGCATAAGCGGATCGGCATAAAGCTCTATCAATCCGCTCTTTTCCTTGCGCTGCGGGAAATAGTTTTCTCTTACAATTCTTTTTTTGAGCGTAAAACCGCCGGCCTCCACAGGCTCAATCATGTCGCTAAGCAGCAGGAAGCGATAGGCGTTTTCTACGTTTTGCTCAAAATGGAAGAAAGGAAGCGCTTGCGGCATATATTTTTCGAGCAGATTTTTGCCCTCATCCGTAAAATGGTACACCACGCTAACCTGTGCCCCCGGCAGCATTTCTTCCATGGTCGCTATCAGATTATTCTCGGGCCCCTGCGTCGAAGTCGCCACCAATACCGTCAGCGCGAAACTCACGTCGTCACGAAATTCGCAAAAAGCCAATTCAACGCCTTCCCCCTGAATGCACCTTCCAAGCTTCTTCGGCGCCTGGCAGTGATAGTCTTCATAGCACTCCGGATATTCGCCGCAAGCGGGCGGCTCGGGGTCTACGGCGCGGCACTTGTCCCGCAAAAGCCGCAAGCCGCCGAGCGGTCTGTCGCGCAATCTGCCGTTGACAAACAGCGTCGGTGATGTCGAAACGTCCAATTCCATAGATTTCAGATAGTGCTTGCGCAACTCGCTTGGCCCTATGTCGTCGGCCCAATATTTGATTCTTGGGAGATCAAGGTCCATTTCTACAAGCAATTTTTCTGTGGGCAGAGGCGAGTGTGCCCGCAAAAACAAAAATTCGTGGTAGCGGAACGGATACAGTTCCTTAACCCCGAGCCAGAGCGTATTGTCCAATATCTCCGCCTCGCCCCCGGCCGCCGTGAGCGTGTCGCCGCTCGCCTTTCCGATGAACCGAACATCCCATTTCCGCAGCGGAAACGCGCGGATAACCTCCGCCAAGTCCTTGAGCGCCTCCATTCCGCGAGAACACTGGCTCGAAATGTAGAGCTCGTAGACCCGTTTTTCGCTGTTGGCGGCATTCGCGGTATTTGTGGCTGTCAACGCGACAAAAAAGATAGTGGCGAAAATGCGGCGAATATGTTTTGTTTGTGTTTTCATTATAGACAAAATAATTATTTTACAGGTAATAGTCAAACTAATAAAATCAAAATCTTTTAAAAAAAATTTGCTTTTTTCCATACATTATACTATATTGATGGTAGTGCAGCCTTTAACTTTTATAACAAATTGCCCTGTTGAGCCCACATGGAAGAACTATTAAAATTTCTTTGGGTCATCAATTTTCTGTTTTTCTCCCTCATCCTTATCTTCATATGGAGTAAGGTAGTTATCATAAATAAGAGATTGAGGGCTATCAAGAGACTCCTGAATATCGGCGAAGAAATTAGCCGGGAGTTTGAAAAGATGGGCATCCAGAAGTAGGTTGCGCCGGTTTTTACCGGTTTTTGAGAGCGCGGCGCCGCAAAGTGCCGTTCCGGTCGCGAATATCGTCGTCCAACCCACATGAAAGGAGGTTTCAACCCATCTGGAAAACGCCGGAAATGCGTGAATTTTCGCAAACAGCAAAGCGTAATCATCAAAACCGCCGGACATAAAAAACCAAAAAACAAAACGGTGAGCGCGTAAAATATCCGACCGCCCCGAGAGAGGGTGGGCGTCGCCGCCGTTAAAACGAAACATTCAAGATCAAGATAAATACTCTTATACTTGGAAAGGCTGTAAAATGGAATTTATTAATTCGTTGTTAGTAAAAGACAACACTCTTTTTTTCGTCATTATATTACTGCAGATCATCACGATGATCTTTCTTTTGGGCGGTGGCGGCAAAAAGCAGAAGCGCGAACCCAAAAGTTCCGGCAGACGCCCGAGCGCTCCAAGCAGCGACGGTAAAGGCGGCCGGAAAGACGCACACGTGCGCGGCAAAAACAATAACCTGAAAAAAACGAGTGAAGTGAGGAGTGTCAGACCTCAACAACAAAGCAAACCGCAACAAAGCCAGCCGTCCGCAATTGACCCAATGGAAAAGTCACTGCGCGACATTAACTTAAGGCTCAAAAACGCGGAACGGGAACAGGAAAGCGCAAGGAAAAAAATCCATCAGGAAAGCGGGCCGGGCCCAAGAAGCAACGGACGCCCGGAAAACCAAAACCGCCCGCAGCAACGCCCGCCAATACAGCGCGTAAACGGCGGCAGAGACGACAGGCCGCCGCGCCGTGAGTTCAACCGCGGCGGACCGCCAATGCAGGAACATCCCCAAAGACCCGCGCCGGTCGAACCGGAATTTGGCGGGATGCCGCAGCAGCAACAAGCGCCCGAAATGATTCACGATGGCGGTATGCACGAACAGGCAGATATGCAGCACGGACGCAGGTTCACCGCCAAACGCCGGCAACTACCGGAAAATCCCGAAGAAACGGGCGCCGTGACACCGCCACCATCAATGCCGCCGGAACCGTCTACAACACCGCCGCCCGCCAACGACACGCTGGACAACGCGCTAGATAACGCGCGTGAGGACGCGTGGGGGCGATAAGGTAGTTATGCAAGTAAGAAGAGGGGTAAGGCCGTCCTCGGCCAAGCCCCTACAACAAACATCAATTCAAAAAACCGTCTGGGAAATCAGGCCGCGCATCTGTTATGACCCTTGCGCGTTTTGACAATATCTCCGTTATATAAGGATAAGGCGTCAGCATCGACGCATGTGTCGCGCCGTTATACATTTTCAAGCCGCCTATCCCAAGACGTGCCAATTTCTTGTCGACAGCCGCAGGCCGAGCAGCGGCCAAATCAATTTCATCCGACACAACCGCTATAGACCACAGCACCGAATACATCTGCACATACATATACAACGAGTTAACGTTTTTGTAGACTGAGCCAAGCGTTTTCAATATACACGAAAAAGCCTTGGGACGAGCTATGGGCGACTCGGTATGCATTACAAATATCCCCGATCTATCGCGCATCGCACGCTTGGTCAACCTGTAGAACTCCTTCGTATACAACATCTTCGACGGCCCTAAAGGGTCCGTCATATCCATAATCACAACATCAAATTCGCCGGGATGATCCGATGTAAACTTGCGCCCGTCCACGATATTGACATTCACCCGCGGGTCGTCAAAACAGCCGCCGTGCACGTTTTTCAGATATTTTTTCGAAAAACGCACCACACCCGCGTCAAGCTCGGCCAGCTCGATACGCTTAACGGACGGATATTTCAAAATCTCGCGAATAATCCCGCCGTCTCCCCCGCCGACCACAAGCACACTGCGAGGCTTAGGATGAGCGCACATCGCCGGGTGAACCATCGGCTCGTGATACATGTAATCATTTTTATCGGCAGTTTGGGTAATACCGTCGAGCATTAATACACGCCCAAATTCGTTGCTATCAACCAACTCGATTTTCTGGTACTTCGTAGTTGCCTTTTTCAGCGTTTTGTTTATCGTATAATAATACCCGAAGTCAGGATTCAGCGATTCATGGAATATTCGTTTTTTTGTTTTTCCGGCCATATCAGCTCACCCTTTCGTAAAGGTTTCTGCACTCAAATATTTCCCGCATTTCTTTTTTGAGGAGCGCCCTAACTCGGGTTTTTTCGGGCTTGGACATGCCCGCACTGTCGGAATCAAAGAGAAAATTCTCAATTTTCATGCTTTTGAGCAACATCTTGGAATGAAACGTGTTATCCGAAACGATATTTATATCGTAAGTGGTATATTTGTCGAGTATTTGATCGGAAATGTAATCTTGTATTGATGTGATATCATGGTCGATGTATACCTTGTGCCCCGTTATATCGCGCGTGAAGCCGCGTACTCTGTAATCCATCAGCACAATATCGGAATCAAAACTGTCAATCAGGAAGTCGAGCGCCTTGAGCGGAGAGATCATACCACAGGTCGAAACGTCTATATCTACCCTGAACGTCGCGATGCCGTTGGCGGCGTTATTTTCGGGATATGTATGCGCGGCAATATGGCTCTTATCCAAATGCGCCACCGCGCCGCCGCTACGGGGACTGTGCCCCTCGTTTATCAAAACCGTAACGCTCGCGCCGCGCGGATCGTAGTCTTGAGTAGAAATGGTGACAATCTTCGCCTCTATGATATTGGTTACCTCCTCAAGTATGCTCCGCAACTTCTCGGAGTTGTACTCCTCATCAATATACTCCAAATACTCAACCTGCGAAGCCTCCGACGAGGCGTAGCAAATATCGTATATGTTGAAACTGAGCGACTTTGTTAGATTGTTGAAACCATGCAGCTTAATTTTCCTGCCACGACAACGATTGAGCATTAGTCAACCCCCTCCACAAAAACAAATTACATAAAATGCGATATATCGCTTGCGAGCATATAAAATAATGCATCGCACACGAAAATCATAATTATTCGCGGATTTTTGTTAATCATTAAAAAAGAAACGACACTTTTCTTAAAAAAATCTCAAAAACATTCATTTTTATCTTGCGGACTGAGCAAAAATCATGTATATTCATTCCATGGAAGCAATCAGACAAGTTATTGACAGCGATTCCCTGCGCGGAATTGTTTCGTTGCCATCGTTTTTCCAAAACAAGAAAGTTGAGATAATAGTTTTTCTCAAAGAGGAAAAGGTGGAATTACCACCGCTATTGTCAAAACATGATATCGATGCGCTACTTAAAGATTCTATCACAGAATCATTAATTGGTGTTCTCCCTCATTCTAACAGGACACTTGAAGATTATAGGACGGAAAGGCTAAACAAATATGAATGTGTTAATTGACACAAATGTAGTGCTGGATATTTTGCTACGGCGTGAGCCATACTATAACGATGCCGCGAGGGTAAACGTGTTGGCAGAAAAAGGATATATCCGTAGCTATATCTCCGCGTCTTCGGTCACAGATATTTTTTATATAGCAAAAAAAGAACTATTAACCCGGCGGTAATTAACCTCAATTATCTATTGAATTTGGCTTTGTTTTTTGGGGACGGGGCTCTGCCCCGTAACGCCCCGATAACGTAGCCCCCTGCGGTCCCCCATAAGCGGCGACCGCTTACGGGGGACATG
>JAITUP010000026.1 GCA_031286265.1 Chitinispirillales bacterium
CATAAGCGGCGACCGCTTACGGGGGACATGTGGGCATACTATCGGGGTAAAAATGCTAAAATCAAAAACAAAACCACACCATCGACTTGTTTTGACTTTAGCATTACACCCACCCGTAAGGTTTTAAGGGTAAGGGTTTTAGCGTAGTCGGTTTTAGAATGGGGGCGTTACGGGGGCGGAGCCCCTGTCACCAAAAAAGAATTTGATTTTAAAGACTTTAAAGGCTTTGATTTTAACGTCAAGGTCAATTACCGCCGGGTTAATAACCCTTCCATCAATCAGCAACCACAATGCGGCCGCTAATCAGATCGTAGCCGTGGCGTACTGTCAGTAGGTACATACCCGCGGCTATTTTTCTTCTTCCGGCTCGATGGTTCCATGTGAATACGGCGGTGCCGTCTAAACCTATGCGCAGTTCCTCCGGGCCATGTACTATCCTGCCGTTCAGCGCATGCACAGACACGGTCGCCGGGATTGATCTGTCTAATCCGGCAAACATATATACTCCCCTGACCGGGCTGTTTTTTCTCACTATGGTTGGAAAGAGCCGCAAGCCGCTATCGCGCCCGATGTCTACGGAAATTTCGTCTGTGAACGGCAACGCACCCACTATGAACGCGCCAACTTCCTTGTCTCTGAAAGTTATTACAAATTTCGCGGGTAGCTCAGAAGGCGGCGCTTCGGCGAGCAGGTAACCCGATTCGTCAACTATGTGCACGCTGTCGCCTACCAAAATTTTTGCCCCGACAAGCGCTTTCCCCGTATTATCCGTGATCCTGAAAAAAAGTTCGTTGTCAGCCATTATGGCGCGTAGCGCGTCTGGCATACCGTGCCCGCGCCTGTTATCGCGGCTTGTCTGCCCACGCACGAAACTGCATGAGTTGTAGAGACGGTTTCTCGCCTCTTCCGGGCTTATGCCGGGATTTACCTGAAGTATCATCGCAAGTATGCCGGAGACAATCGGCGCGGCAAATGAAGTTCCGCTTGCACCGGTATACGAACCGGTAGACAAGGGATACGGGTCAAGCAACGGTACGGAAACGCCCGGAGCCACCAAATCCGGCTTGAAACGCCCGTCGAACGTTGGGCCGGAACTGCTGAACGAGGCAATGCTGAGGCTGTGATCAACCGCACCGACCGCCACTACGCCGTCAACGTCGGCAGGGGCCGTAAGGCTGCCGGATACGAGGTTACCCAAATTGTCGGTACCGTCGTTACCCACCGAATTAACCACAATCACCCCTCGTTCGACCGCCCCCTTGGCCGCGATTGAAATGACGGCCGTCTGGCCGTCCATTTGCTGATAGGTGTAGTCTTCATCCGGGTCATCAAAGCGGTATCTGTAGCCGAGCGAGCTTGAAATTATGTCTACCCCCAATTCCTCGGCCCATATCACCGCCGCGGCCCAGTTGTCTTCCTCTACCCTCGCCTCAATCACCATATCCTCGGTACGGGCAAGCATGAAACGCGCCCCCCACGCCGCGCCCATGTAGGTTCCGGGATGATACGCGGCGACAAGCCCAAGGGTCTGCGTCCCGTGTCTGTCGCCGCGATAATATATGTGCGACGGATGCGCCGTATCCCTCGCGGCCGAGTCCAAATTGTAGATAGTCATACCGTCGCCTACAAAACAAGAATCGGCAATAACGGAACTGCTGTCCCTCAGACGTGAATATGCCCGATGTTCCAGCCTGAAACCGGCATCAAAAAATGCCATGCGTACGCCGGTGCCCGGAGCGGGAAGCCCTTTCGCCCTCATATATTCATGCGCGGCGGGGATATTGACCAAATTTAAATGCCAGCCGTAACCGTCATAAGCATCCGCCATGCGCCCCAATCCGCCTATGCCAGCGCCATTAGGAACCTCTCTGATAAAAACCGCGACCGGCGATACCGATTTGACAAACGGCAATGAGGCAATTTCAGCAAGACGCGATGAATGCACGGAAAAGCTCGCGGCGTTGCCCCAAGGGAACTCACGACGAAGAACCGCGCCGTGTCGTTCTACCCGGCCTATATGCTGACGGTCGACAGGGCGGTCGCTGTCGCCGGCCCTGAACCCGGCGCGCCCACGCCTGAGAGCCGCCTGCGGAGACACACGCGCCGCATCGCTACGGGTGGGGCGGTCTTTGAAAAACACCCACACATTGCAGATCGTATCCTTGTCGGCAACAGCCTGCAGGGACTCGCTAAGCCCCGTGTCGGCCGCTACGGAATGCGGGAGGGCAATCAGTAACAACGCGATTAACAGGTATATCGAAAGGTTTCTTTTCATAATATACCTTGAATATACATCAAATCAGGCACCAATTGTCGAAAATCTTGTCCATTGCAGTTTTTTTAAAAGGTCCGCCTAACCCTCTGACGCCGCTCCGTAAAGCAGGGGCAACCAAGGTTCCTCTGAACGGATTCTTCGATGTTCATTCTTACATCGGGGGTAACAGGGGAATGTTTCCCCTGTCCCCAAAAAAAGATTTTAAAAATGTTTGGCTTCAAACATTTTTTGTCGTATATTAATGGTTGGAGGGGCTATAGGCATAAACAGTAAGCCTGGTTAGATTACTATAGTCATTTCACTTTAAAATAGCATCTGCGTTGTCCGGCGACATCACGGAGTAGCGTGCAGTCGTTGGGCAGTGTAGATGCTACTTTAGAGTGGAACTGCCATATAATTCACCGCATCAACAATGTGGGTAAAACATGCGATTTTCTAAACGCGTCCCTGAGCTCGGAAAAATTCTGCAACGGCAGAGGCCGTCCGCCTCGCCGAACAGCCGGGAGACAAGCATCGCCGACGACAAGGGGGGAAACCTCTTAAACAGCAAGATGATGGACACGGCGGTGACCGCCGCCTTGGCCGGATTCAACGCGGTAGTCGTCTGCGCGGCCGTTTTTCTGCCTCTCGCATGGTACACAATCATTCCTCTGCTCATGGCGGCGCTGCTTTGGAACGTCTTTTGGGCAATATCAATATGCAAGCAAATTAACATCAATCAAACCGATATCAACAAAAACCGCGTCCTCTTCAAGAGATTCCAGAACACCACGAAATATTTTGAGAGCATGCTTCAGGACACATCCGATATGATAATGTCGCTCGATAAGGAATATCTCATTTTCAAATTCAACAGGGGCGCGCAGAAACTTTTAGGGTACTCTCAAGAAGAAATTTTGGGTAAACCGTTTGAGGCGCTCTTCCTGAACGCGGCGGACAGAGACAAAATCTACTGGGCCGACGACGGCGACATACCGGCGGGCGCGGAAATCTCGATGAAAACCATGAGCGGAAACATCATCATCGTAAACATGAGCATGTCGAAAATGAGAGACGGCGGCTTCGTCGTTACCGCGCAAGACATCACCGAGAAGAAAAAATTAGAGGAACAGTTGAAAGAAGCGAGTGAACGGCTCAACAGGCTCGCCATAACCGACGACTTGACCGAACTCTACAATAGCCGCCACTTCTACGTCGCCATCAAAAGCGAATTGTCGCGGATTAAACGCCACCCTGAAAGAAAATTTTCGCTGCTCTATATGGACGTAGACAAATTCAAGGAATATAACGACAGTGAGGGGCATCTTATGGGCGACAGCGTCCTGAAAATGCTCGGCGACGTGATTAACCAATGCCTGAGGAAAGATATAGACGCAGGCTTTAGATACGGCGGCGACGAATTCGTGATAACGCTGCCCGACACCGACAAAAATCAAGCCAAGATAGTCGCAAGACGAATACTCGAACAATTTTGTGCGCTAAAATTGGGAAAAACAAGCCTATCAATAGGAATCGCCGAGGCATACACCGAAGACGACGAGAAAACAATCGTGAAAAGGGCGGACGAAGCGATGTACGCGTCAAAGAAAAAAGGCGGAAAGTGCGTTTCAATTGCCGGTGAGGATTGCTGATTTCTACAACTTGATCAGCCGACCGCCCATTCCGTTATCAGTCTTTTTTCGCCGTCAATATTAACCCGGTGGTAATTAACCTCAATTATCTATTGAGCTTGTCTTTGTTTTTTGGAGACGGCGCAATATCAGTAATTTTCTTTGATCTTTTTTTGGGGACGGGGCAATATCAGTAATTTTCTTTGATCTTTTTTTGGGGACGGAGCAATATCAGTAATTTTCTTTGATCTTTTTTTGGGGACGGGGCTATGCCCCGTAACGCCCCGATACATGAACCCCCTGCGGTCCCCCATAAGCGGCGACCGCTTACGGGGGACATCTGGGCATACTATCGGGGTAAAAATACTAAAATCAAAAACAAAACCACACCATCGACTTGTTTTGACTTTAGCATTACACCCGACCGTAGGGTTTTAGGATACGGGTTTTAGCGTATTCGGTTTTAGAATGGGGGCGTTACGGGGGCGGAGCCCCTGTCACCAAAAAAGAATTTGATTTTAAAGACCTTAAAAGGTTTAAAAGACTTTGATTTTAACGTTGAGGTCAATTGCCGCCGGGTTAATAGCTTGATAATGTTTGGGACAAAATAAACATCACCCTTCCCATTCATGCATATTATTCATACATATTTACCGCTTTTCAACCCTCATCTAAAAAAGATTTGTTTTTCACCATTCCCGCAATTATTTTGTTTTTATAGGTCGAGAGTGCCTAAATACACTCGTATCCGTATGCTCATAATCAAAAAAACGGAGGATGCATGAAGAAGTACAGTGCCGGTTCTATTCGTAATGTGTGTTTTGTTTCTCATGGCGGGGTGGGGAAGACATCTTTGCTTGAGGCTGTTTGTTTCACGTCCAAGGCGACAGGCAAGATAGGCAAGGTCGCTGCCGGTACGAGCAACTTTGATACGAGGGCAGACGAAAAAGATCGCAAAATGACTATTTCCACGCATCTTGGATTCTGCGAGTGGGAAAATTGCAAGGTGAACATATTGGACACGCCCGGATTTTTGGACTATTTGGGCGAGGCCAAGGCGGCTCTGCGGGTAACCGAGACGGCCGTCACGCTCATCGACGCGGTCGACGGGATACAGGTGGGCACGGAGCTTGTGTCGCGCTATATCGACGAGGTGAAGATCGCCAGACTATTCTTTGTGAACAGCATGGACAAGGAACACGCCGATTTTGACCGCGCGCTTGGTGTCATTAAGGACGCTTTCGGCACGTCGGCGGCGCCGCTCACAATTCCCATCGGCAAGGGCGCGGATTTTAAGGGGATTGTCGATTTGGTGTCGAAAGAGGCGTTTGAGTATACGAGGGATGGGGATGGGAAAGGAAAGAAAGTGGATATCCCGGCAGACATGCAAGAATCGGTTAACGAGCTGCGGCTTGCGTTGATGGAATCTGTGGCCGAGACTGACGAAGAACTGATGAACAAGTATCTTGAAGACGGGGAATTGCCGGACGACGATTTGCGCCGGGGGCTCGCGGCGGGCGTTTTGGGCGGGTCGGTGTTTCCGGTGCTTGCGGGCAGTGGGCTTTTGAATATGGGCGTTGACCAGTTGCTTGCGAAGATTGTCAACCTGTGTCCTCCGGCGTCGTCGCGCGTGGAGGTTGGCGCGGTTGAGGACGATGAGGAAAAGATGGCCGCTGTTAAGGAAGACGGCCCCGCAACGGCTTTTGTCTTCAAAACGGTATCCGAAGAGCATTTGGGCGAACTGAATATAGTGAGGGTTTTTAGCGGCAAGATTGCCACAGGCAACGAGTTGTCGAACATCGGGCGCGGGACTACCGAAAGAATCGGCAACATGTATTTCCTGCGCGGAAAGGAACGAAGCGATACCGCAGAGATCGGTACCGGCGATATTGGCGGCTTGCTCAAACTGAAAGATACGCATACCAACGATTCTCTCGTCGACAAATCGATCAAGTTCCGCGTAGCTCCCACGGCCTATCCCGAACCGCTTGTGAGCATCGCGATTACCGCGAAGGTTAAGGGCGACGAAGACAAAATAGCAATGGGCCTCGCGAAGCTGCAGGAAGAGGACAGGTGCTTCACGTATAAATATCACGCCGACATCCGCCAGTCGATCCTTTCGGCGATGGGCGATATACAGCTCGATATTATCCTTGAAGGGTTGAAGAACCGTTTTAAGGTTGAGGTAGAGCGCAAGCAGCCAAAAATTTCTTACAGAGAGACAATTACGAGGCCTGCCAAATATGTCGAATACACCCACAAGAAGCAGACGGGAGGCGCGGGCCAGTTTGCGAAGGTGTTCATAGACTTGGAGCCGACGCAGCGCGGTGAAGGGTATGAGTTTTTAGACAAGATTGTCGGCGGTGTGATCGATCAGCCGTTGCGTCCCAGTGTAGACAAGGGAATAAGGTCGAAGCTTGATGAGGGGATTATTGCCGGATACCCTATCGTTGACGTGCGGGTGGCGCTTGTTGACGGTAAGACGCATCCTGTCGATTCGAAGGACGTGGCTTTTCAGATCGCGGGCCGCGAGGTGTTCAAGAAAGCGTTTGAGATGGCCAACCCGATTCTGCTTGAGCCGGTCATGGAATTGAAGGTTACGGTTCCGTCGGAATACGCGGGCGCCATTATGGGAGACTTGACGTCAAAGCGCGGCAAGATGGGCGGTATGGAGTCGGTAGGAAAGCTGGAGAACATCACCGCAAAAGTACCGGCGTCAGAAGTTCAGTCTTATTCAAGCGTATTACGTTCATTGACACAAGGCAGAGGGTTCTACACCAAGACTTTCTCACACTATGAGCCGATGCCGAGCGAACAGGCGAAAAAGATTATTGACGCGTATCAAGCCGAAGCGGCAAGCGAAGGGTAATTACATATACGGGCGGTCGCTTCCGGCCGCCCGAAAAAATACCGCAAGTTCTAACATAAATATTTATGCAGCGTTTCCAGCACTTTATCAATATCGAGCGGTTTGCCGAGATGTCCGTCCATGCCGGCCGCGAGGCAAGCGTCAATGTCTTCCTTGAATACGTTTGCGGTCATGGCGATGATTGGCAGTTTCATGCCTGCGTTCCGCATTTGCCGCGCGGCTTCATGGCCGTCCATTCTTGGCATTTGCACATCCATAAAAACAATGTCGTATTTATCCGCGTTTGCCGTTGCCATTTCCAGCGCGTCTTTGCCGTTTTCGGCGCAATCGATGATGATTTTTGTATCTTCGAGAAGCGCTACCAATATTTCGCGGTTGATTTCCACATCTTCGGCCAAGAGCATCCGTTTGCCGTCGAGTTTGCCGTCCATAATAGCTCCCGTTTTCTCACTTTGGCTGTGGATTGCGTCGTCGGAATCGCACCTTTGGCTACGCCGTGCTTTTACGGTAAAAATAAAATTCGCGCCTTTGCCGAGTTCCGATTCTACCCATATCTTGCCTTCCATGAGTTCGACGATACGCTTAGAAATAACGAGCCCGAGTCCCGTGCCGCCGTATTCGCGGCTTGTGCCGCTCTCGGCTTGCTCGAAAGCCTGAAAAATTTTCGCCTGTTTCTCGGGAGATATGCCTATCCCGCTGTCTATTACTTCTATGCGCAGTTCGCAGACATCGTCTGTTTCTCCGACGAGAGACGCGTTGAGCTTAATTGTGCCGTTTGGCGGCGTAAATTTTACGGCGTTGGACATCAGGTTCGTTACCACCTGTGCCAGCCGCTGTTCGTCGCCCACGATAAAGCGGGGGATGTTTCCATCAACGTTTACAGTGAGCTGCTGTTGTTTTTCGTCTATGCGAAAGCTGATGACCGTAGTCATTTTTTCCAGCATTCTTTCGAAGTGATATTCCGTTGGCGCGAGCTCCATTTTGTTGGCCTCGATTTTCGCCATATCGAGTACATCGTTTATCACACCGAGCAGGTGCGACGACGCGTCGCCGATTTTATTCAGTGCTTGATTTTTCTGGTTGATGGCCTCCGCTTTTTTCCCGATGGCCGTCATGCCGATGATCGCGTTCATGGGCGTGCGCATTTCGTGGCTCATGGTCGAAAGGAATTCGCCTTTTGCCTTGCTCGCGGCGGCGGCCTGCTCAAGCGCGGCTTCGAGCATCTTTTCGCGATCTTCAAGTTCATGCAGAGCTTCGAGCATTTTTATTTGGTTGTGGACCCTGAGCTTGACTATGGCAGGTGAAAACGGCTTGGGTATGTAGTCCGCGGCGCCGAGCGCAAGTCCCTTTTCTTCATCGTCGGGATTGCTTAGGCCTGTGATAAAGATGACAGGTATGCTTTGCGTTTCCTTGGAGTTTTTCAGCGCGGTGATGACGGCGTAACCGTCCATTTCGGGCATGACGATATCGAGCAGGATGACATCGGGCAAGTATTTTTTAGCCGCGTCGATCGCGCTCAGACCATTTTTGACCGCATAGACGTTGTACTTTTGGCCCAAAATGTGTGTGAGCGCCATAATGTTTGAGTTCTCGTCGTCTACGACAAGTACGCTTTTTTTGTTTTTTTCCATGACTTTCCCCCGCAACGGAGAAATACGCAATTTGCGCCCTCCGCTATTTTATGTAAAATTCAGAGTTTATTCACTTATAGCCATTCCACTTTAAAATGGTATCTGCGTTGTCCGGCGACATCACGGAGTAACGTGCAGTCGGCGGGCGATGTGGATGCTATTTTAAAGTGGAACTACTGTATCCTAATTATGATAATATATATTACTCCCCGCCTATCCCTTCCGTTTTTAATTTTGCAAGCGTTTGGGCTGCCGATTCAAAATTATAATTTTCCACTTGTAGTACAAATTCTTCCATTCCGGGAATAGCGCGAAGATCGTCGAGCAGATTCACAACATTTGGATTTATGTTTTTGAGCATGGGCTCTATTTTTTCGAATAACGCCGATATCTGTTCGGCGGTCATAGGTTTGGCCTCGCTCTGCGCTATGTGTTTGTTGAGCGTTTGTTGCAACTCTTCCAAGGTTAGCGTTAATTCATTTCTAAGCTGGTTCATTTTTTCATCTGTGGGCAAAGTTACTCCGTCTTTGAGTGACGCTTCAATTTCCGCGGCAATATTTTGTAATTTCTTTTTACCGATTTGCCCGGAGTTTCCTTTCAAGCTGTGCGCCAATCTATGCGCGAGTTTCAAGTCCCCAAGAGTGATCGCTTCAACAATATTGTTGTATAGATTTTGATTGTTTTTAACGAAATTGAACTGCAACTTACGCAAGAGTTCATCCGTATCCCGTGTCTGTTCGTTATTGTCTACGGCGGTGACGCTTGTAGGCGTAAGATATTTTAGCAGAATGCGCCACAGCTCCTGCGCAGTGAAAGGTTTGCCTAAAAAATTCGGCATTCCGTTCTTTTTGTAGACTTCCAGTTCGTCGACCATTATGTTTGCCGTCATCGCGACTATAGGTGTTCCGGTATCAAGAGCCGTTATTGCCGACGCAGCTTCGATTCCGTCCATAATTGGCATGAATATATCCATAAGTATCAAATCAAACGGCTTTTCGCCCTTTTGCATACGCTTTGTAACTATATCCACGGCTTCTTTTCCATTGTTCGCCACCATCGTTTTGAGCCCTACCCGTAAGAGGTGTTCGCATGCGACCTGCTGATTCATGGTGTTGTCGTCGCAGACTAAGATCAAGCCGTCGAAGTGCGGTTTTTCAAGAAATTTGTAATCTATGCCGTTTATCGTGCTGTCGGACGCGTCTACCGTTTCAAACGTAATTTCAAAGCTAAACGTGCTACCGGAGCCTGGGGTGCTTTCCACCGCCAATTTTCCGCCCATCATTTCTACTATATTTTTAGTTATCGTCAGCCCCAATCCTGTGCCGCCGTAGTTGCGTGTTGTGCTTGAATCCGCCTGCGTAAACGGTTCAAAAATCTTTTTAATTTGCTTTGGAGACATGCCGATGCCGCTGTCTTTTATTTCGAAATATATCGTTGCGTTGCCGTTATCCATGCTTCTGATTGCAGACGACAGTTTGATTGTCCCGGCGCTTGTGAATTTTATGGCGTTGGAGAGCAAGTTTATAAGCGCTTGATAAAGTCTGATTGGATCGCCCAAAATATTTTTACCAATCGGCGGTTCCGCGTAGACCCTCAATTCGAGCCCCTTTTCCTTAATATTCGGCAGGGCAACGGATTGACAGCGTGAAATGATATCGTGCAAATCGAAGGGTATATTTTCCAGTTCCATTTTACCGGATTCGACTTTTGAAATATCCAAAATATCGTTTATGATGCGCAGGAGCCATCTAGTGCTATCTGTGATTTTGCTTAGATAGTCTTTCATTTGAGGCTCGACAGCTCCGTCCATCGCTAATTCCGCGAATCCCATGATGCTGTTCATGGGCGTACGGATTTCGTGGCTCATGGTGGCTAAAAAATCGGTTTTTGCGCGGTTTGCGGTCACGGCCGCGTCGCGTGCCATGCGCCGCTCGGTGCTGGAGAATGCAAGCGCCATTAAATCCGCGAGAGAAGAAGCGAAATTTTGCTCTTCGATTGTCCACTCACGCTCTTTAGGGAACATTTCGCAATAGTCCTGCTCAAGGCAAACCGCCCCGGCAAGCTTACCGTCGATACGTATCGGAACGTCAAGTATCGCACATAAATTCGTGTTATAGTCATCAACAAGCTTCGCCCATATCTCGGAAGTTCTGACATTGTTTGTAACTATCAAACGTTCGGTTTCAAAAAGTTTTGCATATTTTCCGCAAGTTGTCAAATCAAAATCGTCCTGAATGGTAAATTCACCGTTATGGAGACAGCAGGAAATGCTCTTGAGCATGTCTCTTTTTTCTGTCGCGACCCATACTCCGATGCGGGTAATGTTCAACGCGGCGCATCCTTCCCGTGTGATAAAATCGGCCGCTTCTTTCAAAAATCCGGCGGAAATAGTGGGCGACTTCGTAATGCTTGCCAATATTTTGCCTAATTTGTTTGTATATTCAAAGCGGGATGTGATTTTTTGTTTTTGAATAGTCTTCATAAGTAAAAATGTCGTAGAAATAAGAATGAGTAAGAGCAAACCGAATGCGCCGAAAATCCACGGTCTCTGCGCCTTTTCCAGCGCTAAACGATAGTCATAAGTCCGCCGCAGCCAATGTCTGGAGATAACCCTTGTGTCAATCAGCGCAAGAGCTTTTTCCATAATGGAACGCAATATAACCTGATCTTTATTAAGCCCAAACAAGGATTCAAAAGTGTTATCAAATATAATATTCGCCTTAAAGCCGGGAAGTTCCTGATAATGCGTTAAGTGCAAAAGAAGATTGTTTTTGTTCATAACCAGATCAACTTCACCGCGAACAAGGGCTTGCAAAGCATCATTTGAATTGTAGAACTCCACTGTGTTTCTGTGATCCGGGAACCACATGTAAAACAAATCGGTATGGGCGACACCCTTAGTTAATCCCACTCTCAAGGATAATACATCATGTATATTTATATCGGGAAAATCAGCTCTGGATAAGAGCGCGGAATGGTCTGTCAGATAAGGAGCCTCTACCCATATAAATCTATTTTCCCTTTCCGGTGTGCGAAACATTTCAGAGATAATAAAAACCTCTCCGCTTTCAAGCATTCTAAGCAGTTCAAGCCAATTTGTCCTCTCGTCGTGAATAACGTCAAATTTAAGCCCTGTAAGCAATGCTACTTCTCTTAAAATGTCAAAGCAAATTCCCTGCCATTCATTATCACGCATATTAAAAAAACTGATCGGATAATTATCGTACTCAGCCGCAAAGGGTATTACAGGATTGGTGTTTATGTACTCCAGCTCTTCGTCGGTAAATTGCATAAACAATTTATGGCTTAAATATTCCCTATAACCTCGATTGTATAATTCTCCAAGGAAGTGGCTGGCTCCATTATCCAAGGCTTTTTGCACAACGGAGATAATTGGTTCGAATTCAGGTTTTGTTGTCATGAGAGAAACAGGAAGATATAGCATTGGCAAAATATCCGAAACCTCAACACCGCCAAAAACGTCAAAAAGCGCTTCCGCCGAGCCTTCGGCAAAAAGAGCATCGACTTCTCCTGACAAAAAAAGTTCGTATGTGTCTTGATAATCATTTACAAGAACAAGCTCAAATTCTTCGTTAATAAACGTTGAAGACCTTTGAAGAAGAATTCCTCCTTCAAGAAACGCATATCGGGGCAAACGTGTTTTTCTGATTTCCGAAAGCGGTTCGCTACCCGGAAGCCGCATTTGTCTTACCCTGCGCCGGGCGATAGCATCCGTCATAAAGTAGATTTTTCTGCGCTCTTCGGTGGGAGCCATGGTACCGGTAAAATCTACCTCTCCATTAGTAAACCCATCAACCAACTCCTGCCATGTGACCAATTTGGGAACAAACGGAATTCCAAACAATCCGCTTAACCATTCGCTGGTTAGGGTGGCGAACCCCCTTATTTCACCGTACCTGTCGTCAAAAAACGCTTCTGTGTAGTGCATCATGGAGTAATTAAAGAAGTCAACCGTTTCCTTGAGCGCTTCAATAGCGGCAATCTCTTCGGCGGTCACACCCGGTATATCTCTAAACGAAATGGTTTCGAAAGATATGGCCGGCTGCTTTTCGGGTTGTCCGCCGCATCCGGGGAGGGCAGACAAGGTCAGCGCGGCAAGCATAGCGCCGATAACCCATTTTATTTTCCTCATGACACATCTCCTATTTTCTATATCAGCTCGGCAAAAACTCAATCCGGATTCGGATAAATCCAAACCCCGCTTATTTTAAGGTAATCTCTCATAATCGATAAAATAATAAAAAACACGGAGAAAAAATTTATTTTTTGATAAATTATAGTGGCTCCACCTTAAAGTATTTGCCTACAGTTTCATAGAGGCGCCTAAAGCTCGCCTTAAGAACAAAATGAATGAAAAAGAAAAATGCCCTTTTGAGGCAGCCCTACCCTAAAACACAAACGTTAAAATCAACGTCAAAACATATTTTAAGGGGGGACGTGTCCCCCTCGCTCCAGTTATTGACATGTTAGTAGCGGAATGGGATTTTGAAGTTGAAAAAGAAGTAGCGAGGGAAGAAGCCTGGAAACAAGGGGTGGAGCAAGGGATCCTGAAAACCGCCAGAGCTATGCAAAATGAAGGAATGGACGTAAACACGATAGCAAGGATAACGGGACTTACGGTCGACGATGTGTTGAAATTGTAGAA
>JAITUP010000054.1 GCA_031286265.1 Chitinispirillales bacterium
CTCAAAAGCCGTCATTGCGGGCTTGACCCGCAACTTGTTTATCTCGCCGTAAGGCAATCCCCCTATGTAATCTTGTCGTTGGGGATTGCGGGTCAAGCCCGCAATGACGGGGTGGGCTGAGCGCTCGCAATGACGGCTTTTGAGACAGCCCCCCCAAAAAACAAAGCCAAACTCAATAGATAATCGAGGTTAATTACTGCCGGGTTAATACTGGCTTTTGCAACGGTTTCAAAATTTATTTAGCCGTCTCCTCTATCCTCATAATAAAGACGCCTTTTTGCCTGATAACCGGCATTCTCGCGTCATTATGCCCCCGTCTTGCTATCAGGCGCCCGTTTAGCGTGTATACGGATGCTCCGGGGGGGATATTTATCGTGCTACCGCGCGTATTTACTATGCGTGCGGTTCTTATGTTTGTGGCCGGGGCGCCGCGCTGTTGCTGTCTGGCGGTGTGGCGGACGCTAACGTTGCCTTCGCAATAGGGCTGGCCCGGATAGCACTGCGCCGGCCATTCTTCCGAACCGGGCAGCACGGCGGCCAGGGCGTATATCATGGCGCTGTTCCAGTTTATGGCTACTTCGTTTCTCGCGTAGTCCGTGCCGCTGTCGAACCAGCAGGTCGCGGCGCGGGTGCATGACGCTCCCGAGGGCATGGCTTCCGGGGCTTGCGTATGCGGGCCGCCTACTAAATATCCCGGCCAGGGGCGGCGAGAGGCGTTTGAGCGGCGGTCGTATGGGTTTTGGGGCGGATTGTGGCCTACGCGGGTGACGAATGAGCGGCCCCAGTAATTCTTGCCGAGCAGGTGGTTCACGGCGGCATGTATGGCGTGGCGATACTGTATGTCGCCGGTGGCGCGATATGCCTGATTCAGTATGTATGCGGTGCTCGCTACGGCGCCGTTTACTCCCCAGTAGTAGCTGGCAACCGGGCGGCCGTAGCCGTGCGATTGGGTGCGATTGGCTATTCCGTCGGCGACGGTGATTAGGCGGGAGCGGATCAGGTTAACCAGGTCCTCGTCTTTTCCGGGTCTGAGGGAGCTTAGGTAGGTCATGGACGCGAGGTTCCACACGTTGGCCCATTCGGTGACCTCTCTGACCCTGTCGTCGCCGGCTCTTGCGCGTAGCAGCCTCTCCAAGTCTTCAAGGTAGCGTTCTTCGCCGGTGGTTTCCCACATTTCGGCGGCGGCCCAGCGGCGCTGGCCGGGATCGCTGTTTGGGCTGTCGTAGAAACCGGTCGACGAGACGCTGTTGTCTGGCCCGACAGGGTCGCTGTCCACAAGTACGTCGTAGCTTCGTCTTGCGGCTTCAAGGTAGCGGTCGGCCAATTCTTCGTCAAACGGCCTGTATATTCTTGATGCCAGGGCCATTTTGGATACGAACGCGCCTGTCGCGGCCGTGCTCCAGGGCATAAAGTAGCGCTGGGTGGTTTCTTCATCGGGCATTTCTACAACGCCGAAGTTGAGGACGGTGAGCTTGTGCGATACGCGGCCGTCGTCGAACTGCATTTTTTCTACCCAGTCCAAATTCCATTTGATTTCCGCTAAAAACGCGGGAAGGCTGCCGCTGTTTTGCACGTTTATCAGCGGGATGTCTCTTATTATCGGATGAAAATTTTCCCACGCTTTCAGCATCAGGCCCACGGTTACGCCGCTATTGACGATGTATTTATTGTAGTCGCCGGCATCGTGCCAGCCGCGTGTGCCGTCTTTATGCCCCGTCCCCATGCCGGAGTTAGCGTGTTGTAGGGAGCCGTCGCTCAGGTGGCATACGCCGTGGCTGAACTGCGCTCCGTCATACGTAGCGCTCACGCCGCCCGCGTGTCCGCATCGCCAAAGGTACATTCCGAGCATCAGGGCTCTGAAAGGTTCTCTAAAGGCATCGTTTGAAACCGTGAACGGGGGGGATGTTATGACGGGGGCGCCGCCTCCTCTGGTTGCGGCGATGTAATAGCCGTTTTGACATCGGCTATCGCCGTTAAAGTCTGTAAAATCCATATCCCACAACTGTTCACCGGTATCGCTATTCAGGCTTGAAGGGCCTACAGGCAGCGTTCCGCTTTCCGGAAAGACGTTTGTCAGTGTGCCGGCGCACCTGATTACAAAGATGTTGATGGAATCCGCCGTGGTCGCTATTTTGGGGAATCCGGGCTTGAAGCCGACACTGTTCAGGCGGACGAGATGGGTGGTATCTCTCACGCTCGGATAGGCGGCGAAAGCGATGGCGCAGACGGCGACAGCCGTGCCGACAATGATTTTTTTACTGAATCTTAACATGGCGGTTTGGCCCTTTCTGTGGTGTTTTTGGGGTAAATGATATGTTTTAATATACTATATTGTATATGCGCCGACCGCCGAAATTTATATTTTTGCAAAATGACAAAAAATATCTTGCCCTTGCGCGTCCCGTGATGTATACTTAAGTTATGTGCGGGTTTCGTGGGGCAAAACTTGCCTGTTTTATACGTTAGACTTGCCATTTTTGGGAAATGTTACAAAAAAAATATAAAACTTTAACCAATTTGGGAAGAGGATGGTGCGTATGAAGAGGTTTTTACGGAGTTTGAAGCTGTTGGCGGCCTCCGCGGCGCTCGCGGGATTCGCAGTAATGTCATGCGGCGATGGCGCGGGGTTCCCGCGTAACGAGACGCTCTACCTTGGCGGTTCGCAGTGGGGCGATCCAAGCACGTTCAACCCACTGGTTGAGGCTTGGGTGCCTTCTTGGCCCATTAAAGACCGTTTTAACCTCGTATATGAGCCGCTCATCGCTTACAACACGCTCAACGGCGAATATGAGCCGCTCCTCGGCACGCTACATTCCATAGGTACGGAAAAGATCGTCGTAGATATCAACCCTAAAGCGCGTTGGAGCGACGGGACGCGGGTGACCTCCGAAGACGTCAAATTTGTGTTCCTGCTCGGGCGCCGCTTCTCGAACGCCGCCACGGTCGGTATCCTGCAGTCCGTTTCGGACATACTGGTTGAAGTGCTCGACGACGCGGAAGGTACGGAGCGCTTGTCGTTTATGGTCAACAAGACCCTGCCGCCCGCCGCGCCCGGCTCGGTGGACGCTGTCGAGGGCGAGGACGCGGCTGGAAACGGAGCCGAGGAAGCGTCGGATGTCATCGTGGGCCGCAACAACCCGCTGCTCATACTCGATGCCCTTCTCGCGACCCGGATTCCCCCGGCGCACGTGTTTGAAAGGCTGCTCGCCGAAAACAACAACGATCTTGAGGTCGTCAAGAGGCTCAGGATGGACGATAACCCCGTCGTTTCCGGGCCATACAACCTCGAACACTATAATAATGAAAGGATCGTGCTAAAACGCCGCGATGATTACTGGGGTAACGATGCGCTTTACGGCGGTAAATTGCCCGCTCCTAAATACATTATACACCCCGTATTCAAGGATAATAACCATTTCGCGACCTCTCTTCAGCGCGGGCGTCTTGATGCTTCGCAGACATTTATACCGCGTATCTGGTACAGAAAGCGGGATAACGTACACACATGGCTTGATGAGGCGCCATATTTTGTTCCCGGTACGATTTGGTTCTTCCTTATTAATAATACAAAGGCCCCGTTAAACGATGTAAATTTCCGCCGCGCCATGGCCGCCGCCATCAACTATACGGATATCAAGGAACTCGCGGTTTCCCGCTATACACCGGAAATGCAGCCCGGAGCCATTATGAACCACGGGCTTGAGGCCAGATTCTTCAACGCGGAAGACGTGGAGAGGTACGGCGTGAGGCACGATCCCGAAGAGGCCAAGAGAATTCTCGCGGAAGCCGGCTATCAATCGATTTTCAGGTCAGACGGGACGCTTGACCACATGCTCGACAGAGACGGCAACAGGCTGCCACCGCTCTCCATGATGCATCCGGCCGGTTGGTCGGACTTTGAAGCCGTGGTTGTGCTTGTGGAAAAAAGTCTGCGCGCTGTCGGTATAGACGTACGCGGCGGCCCCGTTGACGACGGTGTCTACTGGTCTTCCCGTCCGGCAGGGTCTTTTGACCTCATGATTACGAAAATTGCCGAAAACATTACGCCGTCGCTCCCATGGAGCCGTTTTGAGGCGCTCATGTCTTCGCGTAACTGGAGGCCGATCGGCGGCGCTACCCCGATGCACGAAAACTACGGCCGCTACAACGATCCGAGTTCGCCCACGTTCAACCCGAGGGTTGACGAACTCCTCGCGGCTGTTCCGACAATGACGGATGATGCTGAAATCGTGGCTGCCTATCATGAGCTCAACAGAATATTCATGCAGGATCAGCCGGCGATACCGCTTGTTTCCATGCCTGAGCAATTCTACCAGTTCAGCGACAAAAACTGGAGAAACTGGCCGACGGCGGCTAATCCTTACGCGCCGCCCCTCCTGCCGTGGGTTGGAGCGAGTACGAAAATATTGTGGCATTTGGAACCGGCAAGATAACAAAGGGAGAATATGCTTAACAAGTACCCTACACTAAAATTTATCTCAACGAGGGCAGGGTGGTATTTTATCACCCTCATCGTTGCGATAACGCTCAACTTCACGCTGCCGCGGCTCGGGCCGAATAACCCGGTCGATATTATTATGGGCCAGGTTGGCGCCGGGCTAAGCACGGCGGAGGCGCAGCAGAGAGAAGAGAGATACCTTCGGGAATTCGGCCTTGTCAAGATGAGAGGCGGAGAGATAGTGCGCGACGCGGACGGAAGGCCCGTGCAGGCTTCGATTCTTGAGCAATACGGGTCATACCTCAAAATGCTCATGAAGGGTGACCTCGGGACATCATACCGGACATCGGAACCGGTGTGGGATGTCATATTGAGGGCGATCCCTTGGACGCTTGCGTTGCAGATACCCACCATCCTTTTAGGCTGGCTCGTGGGGAACCTCTTCGGGGCGTTCGCCGCCTATCGGCGCGGGATATTCGATAAGGCGCTGTTTCCGGTGGCGCTCTTTTTGAACTCGTTCCCGTTCTTCGTTTTCGGGATGCTTTTGGTATACGTGCTCTCTTTCCTGATTCCGTTATTTCCATCGGCGGGAGGGTATGATCTGGCCCTTACTCCCCAGTTCTCGTTCTCGTTCATCGCGTCCGCCGCGTATCATTATGTGCTACCGTTCCTTTCCATATTCCTTATAGGGGTCGGAGGCGGGGCGATAGGGATGCGTACGATGGGGATATATGAACTCGGCACCGATTACATCAAATACGCGAAGTGGCTCGGACTTAAGGAGAGCAAGGTGTTACTCTACGTTTTCCGCAACGCGATGCTCCCGCAGATTACGGGGCTTGCGCTGAGTTTGGGCACAATGGTAGGAGGGGCGCTCATCACCGAGATGATATTCTCCTATCCGGGGCTCGGGATGGCGATGCTGTCGGCGATACAGAATCAGGACTACGCGATAATTCAGGGTGTTACGCTCATTATCACGATATCCGTTCTGATAGCGAATTTCTCGGTCGATATGTTTATCGCGTTCTTTGACCCGCGTGTCAAGGCCGGCATTCAGATGGGGAGGGGTTAAAAGATGAAACTACTGAAAAATCTATTAAAATCGCCAATGTTTGTGATAGGGACGTCTCTTTTTTCGCTGGTACTTTTTGCCGCGTTTATAGTTCCGTGGTTCTATGACATAACGACGCTTCAGAGGGTGGGCGACTCCTACGGCGCGCCGACCGCTCAGTACTTACTCGGGCTCGACCATCTTGGGCGCGACTACATCGTATTGTTGCTCAGAGGTTTGCGTTCGTCGCTTTATGTCGGTCTCTTAGCCGGGGTAATCGCGACCGTCCTTGGGACGCTGATCGGGCTGATCGCCGGGTTTAAGGGTGGGATCGTGGACGACGTTCTGAGTGCGTTAACTAATCTTTTCGTCGTTATACCCCAGCTTGTACTGTTGATTCTCATCAGTGCGAGCATTGGCGACACGGGACGTTCTCTCACGCTCATTGCCGTGATTATCGGGTTGACAGGCTGGACATGGAGCGCCCGTTCGGTGAGGGCGCAATCGTCGGCGATCAAAAGTAAAGACCACATATCGCTTGCGAGGTTAAACGGCGACGGTGGATTAAGAATATTGTTGATACACATTCTGCCGTATCTGTTCTCGTATGTGTTCATGGTATTCATAATACTAATATCGGCGGGGATATTATCCGAATCGGCCATTTCGATGATCGGCCTCGGCCCCGTGGATACGCAGTCGCTGGGTACGATTTTGAACGACGCCAAAAATAACGGCGCGTTGTCCGATGGATACTGGTGGGCGTTTTTACCCGCCACGGGAATCATAATATCAATCGCGTTGTCGCTGTATCTGATAAATACATCGATGGACGGCGTGTTTAACCCGCGGATGAGGAAATAATAATATGTCAGCAATTTTCGAAGTAGAAAACCTGAGCCTCCATTACCTGACACGCTTCGGCAACAAAGTCCATGCGGTCAACGATGTCTCCTTTACTATGGAGCAGGGGGAAATCCTCGGTATCGCCGGGGAATCAGGGTGCGGAAAATCCACGCTTGTCAACGGGCTTATGGGGCTCTTTATTCCGCCCCTGCACCCGACAAGCGGCAATGTGCGCGTGGGCGGCGAATCGCTTATGAACCGCTCGCCGAAAGACATCCGGCAAAACGTTTTGTCGCGCAAGGTGTCTATGATACCGCAGGGCGCGTTCAACGCGCTCAACCCCGTGCGCAAGGTGAAAGACATAGCCGCGGACGTAATGGCCGCGCACATGAAAGACATGGACAGGAAGCACATATACGAACGCCTGAAAGAACGGTTCGACCTGTTTGGAATGGAAACCGAAAAAGTGCTGAACGCCTATCCCATACAGCTCACGGCAGGGGAGAGGCAACGTTCGGTCATCGGCATATCGACATTGCTCAACCCGCAAATGGTAATCGCCGACGAACCCACTTCCGCGCTCGACGTTACGACGCAGAAAGTCGTTATCAAACTGATATTCGACCTGCTTGAAAAGGGCATCTTTTCCACGATGATCTTCATCACCCACGAGCTCCCGCTCTTACGTCACGTGGCCGATAACATCGCCATCATGTATGCCGGGCAGATTGTGGAAAAAGGGACGGCGGAACAGGTCGTGTTTGATCCGCGCCACCCCTACACAAAGGCGCTCATGGGCGCGATGCTCAGCGCCGACGAAGGGCAAAAAAGCCGCAAGCCGACAGCCATCGAGGGCGCGCCGCCCAACCTGGCAAACCCGATAAGCGGTTGCAGATTCGCGGAACGCTGTCCATCGGTGAAACCGGATTGCAAAAATAAAGAGCAGGTAATAAGAATCGTAGGTGACAGGCAGGTGAGGTGCGAATATGCAGAATAAAATTTTTGACGCGGAAAACTGTGTCCGCACGTTCGGGCACGGCAAAAAAATAGTCACGGCGGTAGACGATGTCACGTTCGATATCAAGGACGGCGAGATCGTGTCGCTCGTGGGCGGATCAAGTTGTGGGAAGAGCGTTCTGGCGAAAATGATGCTCGGATTGCACAAGCCCACATCGGGTAACTTCCTCTACAAGGGCAAGCCCATCACCGACCACAAGGCTCACTGGCGTGAAGTGCAATCGGTCTTCCAAGACCCGTTCAGTTGCTTCAACCAGTTTTTCACGATCCGCTCGCAGCTCAAGGCGGCTTTCGGCATATATAAGGAAAAACCTTCAAATGCCGAAATGGAAGAACGGGTCGACGAGTCCTTGATGGCCGTGAACGTGAAACCGTCGGAAATTGAAGGCAAATATCCGTTTGAACTCTCCGGCGGGCAGATGCAGAGGATGCTTCTCGCAAGGATTTTCGTCCTGCGTCCGCAGGTGCTGATCGCGGATGAGCCGACAAGCATGGTGGACGCGTGCGTGCGTGCCAATATCCTCGACTACTTGATGAAATTGAAGAAAGAATTGCACATGACGATCGTATTCATAACGCACGACATCGGTTTGGCGTATTATGTAAGCGACCGTCTTTTCATAATGCACAAGGGCAAAATAGTCGAGCAAGGCTCCCCCGAAGAGGTAACGACAAAACCCAAAAGCGAGCACACGGTGCAACTTTTGGAAGATATTCCCGATGTAAACAGGGAGTGGATTAAGAAGAAGTAATCGCCCCATCCTTTTTTTCGGGCATCCCGGAAAGTGAGGGGGGCTTTGGGTGATTTAGTTTTAAAAAAACGTACAGTACGTCTTTGCGAATGATATATTGATATAATATTATTTTTTTCAAACTAGGAGGTTCGTTTGGCTATATTCAAAAACAGACGCATAACCGGTCTCGCGCTCGCTCTCGCGTGTGCCGTCGGGTGTGCGTTGCCGTTTGCGGCCGAAGCGAGTTCCTTGGCGGCACAGGTCGATACGATAGCCTATCATATCGACGATTTGGAAGCCAAGGTACGCTCTACCCTGATGTCCGGCGGGTCGACCCCAATATCGTTTTCGGGGGAAGCACGGATAAAAATGCAATACCACAACCTCGGATTTGGCGCGCCGGGGTTTATGCAGGCAGACAGATCGTATTTTCAGTCAGGGTGGGAAGGTAACGAAAATATGTTCCGCCTCGGAATGGTCGTGAGACCGGGTAGAAATACCATCTTGTGGTCGAAAATCGGGTTGCAGCATACCATGACCGGGAATCGGTACTATGGGGCTGGAAATTGGCAGCCACCGCATAATAACTCCGATTTACCCAACCCGGGCGAAGGTTTTGTTCCCTATCAATACCGGCATGACAAGGTGCACAACAACGTTACGATTCACGAAGATATGAGCGCGGGTATCGCGGTGCGCACAGACCCCGTCGCTTTTTGGGTCAGAATGGGAAATACCATGTGGACGGAAGCATCGCCGCTTACCGTGTGGAAAAACCAGCCGAGAATGTTCGCTTGGGAGTATCTACCGTTTGAAGTGGAACAATCCGTCGCGCAATATTATGAGTACAACATTGCGAGAGGCGAAAAAACAGGGCCCGCGGCGTGGAACAAGAAACCTTTTAACGGTATAAATGTAGAGACTATCAATATGCCGTGGGGGTTGTACGCCAATTTCCTATATGGGACATTTGAGCGCTACGACAATTTTGAGCGCGAATATATCGACTTTGCCGGAGACCTTGCTTACGGCGACGGCGCTTTTGGGCACTTTCCGTCTAAGGCGCACGGCGTGGGTGATTCATACCGCAACATCGTACACGGACGGCTCGCGAAAGACAGAGCGGTAGGAAGGCTGATGCTTGGGCTTAACTATGTGGGAACAAGATACAAAGACGATGTGATATTCGCGGCGAAGAGAGATTTTGGTGGATCCGTTGCTAACTTGTATGGGCAGAATGATAATGCTGTATACCTACTGCTCCGCGAGTTCAGGGGTTACGATTCGGTATTTTATAAGCAAACGAACGTTTTTTCAATTGACGCAAGGGGGCCCGTCAGCGACAATTTTTCAATCCATGCGGACCTCGCGTTCAGCATGGTTGATACCAATTGGATGATAGACCCTCTCGGCGCTAACAGGGTAACAACGGGTAATCACTATGACCAGCGCATGTCGCGTCCCGATTGGTATGAAGAAAGGGATGTTACACGTAGCTCACTCATCCCGGCATTTTACACAAGGCTCGCGTATACGGGTGCGTTGCCGACTTCCGTTGATTTAGCGTACATCCATCCGGGTTTCTATTCACCATTTTCTTTCGCCGTGCCAAAGGATGCGTTTTTCGCGTTTGGATCAAATATGATGGGGGCGGGAAAATTTATAGCGAGAGGTGAGGGTGCGCCGTACATTCAGAACATGATGGGTTTTAATCTTACGGTTGCTCCAACATTGCCGGGGTACGGTCACCTCAGGTTCCAATATGGTCAGCACTGGAACATTACCGAGGATGGGCGTGATCTTCTGTTTTTTCCATACAGGCTAAACGGTGCGGATCAGTACTCGTTTTTCCACAGTTCGTTTAACAGATGGGGCAACAGCATTATCGACAATTCCGTCGGGCCGGGCCCCGGAGCTGTGGGTGGGGATCATAACCGCTTTTACAAACGCAGATTAGGTGATGAGAGTTTTATACATCAAGCATCCTACAGTACGGCTCAATCGGGTCTGCCGGTCGCCGGCCCTGGGATGGGCGGTCTGAGGAGCGATTTTATGTCGATGTACGAAGGTTTTGTGGCATACAACAACGCACAGGAGGCTTGGGATAATTTCAGATCACGGCACATGACGGCGAATCAATATAGCGCCGCTCCTTTCAGCAATACTGCGGCAGGTCAGGGGAATCCGGCGAATAATGGCAATCCGGGATATAATAGTAATCTGTCGACAGTTTTTCATCATGACCTGTTCTACTATAATGCCGATAGCACCGTGCGCCATGAAACAAGCACAAGTTGGGTACCCACGAGCAGAAAATTCACAAACAATATTGAGCTTGGCGCCGCCTACGACATTAGTCCGTGGCTCGGTTATGCCAACGACCTATTCATTGGTGGGCATGTCGGCGTGAATAGCGTCACAAGAGGTTCTATGGCACCTATCGCTCTTCCCAGCAGTGATCCAATAGACGACAACACACTCATGTGGTCGTTCTACATGAGGCTTGAGCCGGCGATAGCGCTCACCAAGAATTTCTACGTCCTTGGGCTGTTTGGATACGAAACATGGCGTTCGGACAAATCGTGGACATTGATTAACAGTGCGAATCGTGACATTTCAGCTTCTACCCCGGCAATTGCTAGGACGGCTGCCAGAGATTTAATTCGTAACCCAACTACTACGCGGCATCATGCCACTACCACTAACGCTACCCAAGTTAGCGGTCCTGGTGAATTTGTCAGGCTCCCCATTCATACCAGCGATATGGCTCTCGGCATTGGTTTTGATTGGGGCATACTCACCCGCGTTGGTCTTCACGGCCGTTTGAAGTGGATGACTCACACGGATGTCGGTCTGAATAATTTCTACGACGAAGTGAATGAATATAGGGCGGCGAGAACGGGCGACGGTATAACGGACGCGCACCGGGCCCCGCTTGACTTCATTGACGCCGATAGAAACGACTGGAAAACCCCCGTCATTTCACTTGAACTCAAGACGTGGTTTTAAGGAGGGGGTTATATAATTATGAATAAACTAATAAATACAAATAAACCTAATAGAAAAGGGTTAACAGGTATGAAAAAATTCTTTCTTGCAGTACTGGTTTTAGCGTTGTCGGTTTCCGTGGCATCGGCTACGGAGAGGGAGCTTGATGACCGTGTCGGCAGTCTGCAGGCGCAGGTTGACGATATCATGGCGAAAGCCGGCATTCACTTTAGCGGTGAATTTCGTTCGCAGTTTCTGAGTTCGACGGTTGACGGCGACGCGGTAGATCCAGCCGCTAAGAAGAACGAGTCCGTCAACTTTACAAGCGTTGACTTCGACATTACGGCGAGGCCGAATAGCGCGCTTTCGGCGCGCGCGATGTTCAGGCTCCATCAGGATTGGAGAAACTTCTTTTCCGATGTCCAAAACCCCATAACCGCCCGCTGGATCAGCATAGATGGCGCGCTTATGAACGGCATCGTCAATTTCAGCCTTGGCGATTACAAGAAGAAAGTGTCGCCGCTCACCCTTTGGACGCCGGAAGTTGAGTTTATGTTTGAACCTGAGCTCTTCGCCAACGCGCGTCAGTACGCGATGTCCGAGGCGTTTTTGGGCGATAACAACCGTGTGTTACAGGGCGGGACCGTTAGGTTTGAAGCCGGGCTCGACCCGCTCCTAAACCTCGTCGAGGCCGATTTTTTCGCCGCACGTCTCGCAATCAGGGGAAGTTATGAATCAAGCGTAAACCCGCCGGGCACTGGTGTTCCGCAATTCCCTGACGGAGCGTATTTTGATCAACTCAGAGATAAGTATCTCGTAGGGGGTAACCTTGGTGCGCAGATTGTTGAAGGCGCAGGGCTTGGGCTAACTTACCTGCACATATTTGACGCGGCGAGTAGTTTCAATGGTGACAGCGTCACCGCTAGGGCCGGTGGTCCAACAGTGGGCGCCAATGTACCTACAGCCGGTCCCGCACAATCAACAGGTGTTTTCGCCGGCCGTGTGAACGTTGATAACCGTGCGTTTATGGATGACGATTTCATACGTATAGGCGTCAACGCGGAAGTGGCGTTTTCATCCGACAAGCATTTCTACCGCGATACCCTTAAAAATGCCGATGGAACCCCTGTTAATAACCCTGTTACGCTGGCGGATGTCAGTGTGCTCGACACCGCGGTAACAGGCCTTGCTCTGAATGTCGGCCTTTCCCTGCGTGTTGCACTTGATCCAGAAAATTCGATCAGGCTTTCGGCCGACTTCATCAGCAACGCCGCCGATTTCAGAAACGATGCCGCGCAGAGCCCGTCCTATATGCCCGTTGGAATTGGACGCGCGTCTATCATGAATAGCGAAAACGGTCTCAGCGGTCTTGGTATCATGAATCCGTTTGACGCGATGTACAGAAGCGTCTTCAAATTCGCGCCCTCGCAGTATTTTGGCGGCGCGAGGCCATACACGAAGAACGCGTACACAAACGCCGTATTGACTCCTTGGTGGAACGATAGAAATGGCGTGAATACTGACGTGTGGTCCGGGCCTTTGTCGCCTTTCCAGACTGCCCTTCCGGGTGGCATGGCTTCAGCTGACCGTGTGGGTCCGGTCATCAACCTTAGCGGTTCGTTTTTGGACAACGGGGTGAATGTAGGTGTAAAGACGGCATTTTTGCAATCACATGAAAGCCGCGATTTCTGGTATGGAGTTGTTGGCAGTGGTTTGGAACAGACCTTGGTGGAGACTCAACTTCTGCATGGTAATGATGATTTTCTTGAGCTCGTTGCCGGTTTGAGTGCGGATATCGCCAAATTTGCCCCGGCTGTTGGCCCATCGCTTGTTATCAGCGGTTCTTATGGCATGTATAACTCTACGATGGGTTACGGTAGCCGTGTTCATACAGGCGGTACCGCTACCGCTAGCTATGATGCTTTTATAGTAGAATCAACTAATGGTCTGATTAGTTTGGGCTTGGACTGGCAGTTCCACAGACGCTTCAGCGCTCATTTCGGCTATCAGCTACTCAATAGTACATTTGAAGAGACTATTAACGGCGGTGGTGTAGGCCAAGTTTTTTCTGAGGACTACACATTCAGCAACCTGTCTTTCGGCCTCGGTTACCGTGTTGCCGACGGCGGTATGTTGACGGCTCGTTTGACGATGGTTGGCGGCGAGGGCCCTGTTGGCATGAATCCTGACACTGGCGCCATCGAGGTATGGAGTTACACAGCCATGCAGCCTGAATTGTTTTTGACCGTGAGATTTTAATCTGTTTTGTGTATGCAGGGGCGGCCCTATGTGGCCGCCCTTTTTTGAATTATCCGAAAATGTGTGAATTATCGAAATAATGCCGTATCAATATTAACTCATTACAGTTATAGGAGGGTTGTATAGTGAGGAAGCAAACAAAAATACTTTTGGCTGGGTTGTTTACCGCTGCCGCCATCATAATTGGCTGCGGTGTTCAGCTTCAATCCACCGGCGCCGGCGCCGACGGTACCACGCAGAGGCGAGCGGCGACCGGTCCTTCGCAGGTTGTGTTTCGTTTTTGGGAAGACGACTTTACGCCGGGCGGGTTTAGCTACGTCTATCCCGAAGCGTCGAGAGTTGAAGTTCACGAAAGAGAAGAGAACGTCAAAACCGGCGAAGCCTCGCTTCAGTTTGACCTTGTAGCCGACGATTTTTCCGGCGGCGCGGTATGTCTCTGGAATAACAGATATGATCTTACCCCCTATCTCGAAACCGGCGGCGCGTTGCAATTTTGGATTAAGGGCGCCCGCGGCGGTGAAGTAGCCTACGCCGCGCTTGCCGACGACGAAGCCAGCAACGGAAAGAAAACCGTTGTACGTGTGCCAATCAATCAATACGGTGGCATCACAAACGAGTGGACGCTCATCAGTATTCCGCTTATTGATTTTGGCAATAGAGGATTGTTCTGGGACCCCAGGACTCGCCAGGAGGCGCCTGAAATGTTTGAGTGGGACAAGGTGACCGAGTTCCGTCTCCAGATTAACAGAGGCGCAAACGAATCGTTCCGCGCGTGGGTCGACGATATTTTCATCGTGAGCAACGTGTTCCCTCCAAGGAAAATGGACGGCACCGAATATTGGGATCAAAAAGAAGAGACCCTGCCCGATATCCCTGTGGCAAGCAAGCCGGCGGTTAGGGAGATGCGCAACGGTAGAGTTTTAAACAACGGCGCGAATGTCGCCGGCGGTTTCAACTATGTTTATGGCGGAAAGACCGCGCACCAGATTCAGAGGACTCAAAACGGTACGACAGTTTTGGCGGCCTACATGGATCCGAGCCAGTATTCCGGTGTGTCCGTTTCCATAGGCGAAGGCAAATTTGTTGACCTTACGGCCGCTCGAACCGCTCCGGCGGCAGGCCTTGCGTTTTGGGGCAAATCGTGCAAAAACGCGAGAACGATTACTATCGGCCTTCTGGACAATCAGGGGAAGAACGCGAACAACGTAGAAGTTAAGGTTCAAACCGTTCAACTCGTCGGAGACTATGGCCCGCTTAGCACGGAATGGCAATACTACATGATCCCGATTCGTTCGTTCCCGGCTACAGGCCGTTACTGGGACGATAGCAGAAACGCTGAAATAGCCTCACCGGTCGATTGGTCGAAGATACAGGAAGTAAGATTTTCCGTCGGCAGAGACGACTATTTAGGCAGGGTTCCGGAAGGCGAGCCTGTCACGTTTTATGTGAGCGATATGGTTTTCATTGAAGAGATACCGGGTTACGTCAATCCGGACGACTTCTGGAACGCGTTCAGTTCCACTGCTCCTGACCATCTGTTGCACGACTTTTCAACCGACGTTGACCGTAACTGGGGCGTCTCTCATTGCGATAAATCGGAAGCCTCGTTCAGGTTCGTAGACTCCGATGTTCCAGGCGGTGGCGGCAAGGCGCTCGAGATTACCTACAGACTCAGAAGCTGGGCCGACATTCTCTATGATTACGAAGTAAACAACAGGCCGTCCAAAGACCGCGACTGGAGGAATCACTGGGGCCTCAAGTTTGATTTTTGGACCGACAGGCCGTATCAGCCGATCGTCGTGCAACTTGAAGACTCGGGCCGCGAAATATTTGTAGCGAGCACCGGCGGAAACAGGGGTTGGTCGGAAATCGTCGTACCGTTCCGCGCTTTCTCCAAATTTCCACACTACCAGCACCCGCACGCGACTCAAACCGGCAGGCTTGATCTTGATAACGTGGCCGTGCTCGACTTCAAACCGGCCGGCGAGGGTTCGCGCGGCACGTTCCGTATTGATAACGTCCGCCTGACAAACAGCAGGGCCGCGAGAGTAGCGGAAGTTCCGGCCAATATCTCTGTCACGGTTGAGGGCAATTTCGAGAGGGGTAATATCGTAACCGAAAAAATTAACCCCGGTATCTTCGGCATCAACGTCGCGCTTTGGGATGGCGACCTCCTGTTGCCCGAAACGATAGAGTATGTAAAAGCCGTTAACCACCACGTCCTCCGCTACCCCGGCGGTCTCCGTGCCGACGACGACAACTGGGAAGAAGTTCTCGCGGCGAGAGACTGGATGGTCGATACCGAGCAGTTCTACCAGTTATTGAAAGATACGGATACAGAGGGCATGATCACGGTCAACTTTGGTTCCGGTACGCCTGAATTGGCCGCGCGCTGGGTCGCTCACGCCAAGGCGAATAACGCTCCGGTCAAGTTGTGGGAGATTGGTAACGAGCTCTACGGTGAGTGGCATGCTTTCCACACAACGGGCGACGACTACGGCCGCCGCGCGCGGGAGTTCGCTATCCAGATGAAGGCGGCGGACCCTAACGCTGTGGTTACAGCGGTTTGGGCGCTTGAAGGCGACTGGAACAAAGACGTATTCAAGCACATGAAAGACGTGGTTGACGGCGTGAACGTTCACCACTATCCACAGCAGGCAGGTCAGGAAAACGATGCCGGTCTCCTCGCTTCGCCGCAGACGCTTGATTACATCATACCGTCTGTCAGAAGGCAGCTCGCGGAATACGGCGTGCCCGGCAAGAATTACGAGATCTGGCTCACAGAGTGGAACTCGGTCGACTTCAGGCCCGGCCCACAGACCATGACGATTGTTAACGCGCTGTTTGTCGCCGACTACCTCGGCATGCTCACGCGCCACAACATTGAGCAGGCGTCGTACTGGGACGTCCACAACGACATTACAGTTGAGGGCGGCGACTACGGCTACCTGTCCCGTACCGGTGCGCCCGACGGTTGCAACGTTCCGCGTTCGTCCTACTGGGCGTTCCTGATGGCGAGCCACAGCCTCGGCCGCGGTTCACTGTTTGAGACCAAAAGTAGCGCCGACAATATCACAAGCTACCTGACTCAGGACGGCAACAGAAAGTCGCTTATGCTCGTTAACAAGTACCCGAGGACGGTGGCGAACGTGACGCTCAACATCCCCGGCTTCCAGGGCAGAGCGCAACAACAGCAGCTAACTCCGGAAAATTCAGGCTCTCCGGGCGTAAGAGGCGCAGGCCCTACCAAGTCGACGGTGAACGTTACGCCTGGTATGAGGCTGTCGTTACCCGCGTATTCGATCACAACAATTACGATCGAATAGCGATATTGATGCTTTAGAGTGTTATGATGTTGAGGGGCGCGGTCCGTTGCGCCCCTTTTTTTATAGTATTAACCCGGCGGTAATTGACCTTAATGTCAAAATCCAAATCAAATTCTAATTCTTTTTTGGTGACAGGGGCTCAAAGTTCCCTCTCTCAATCATAATGCAGGGTGTACACTGTACACCCTCACTTACTTCGAGCATAGTCTATCTCCCGTAACGCCCCCATTTTAAA
>JAITUP010000083.1 GCA_031286265.1 Chitinispirillales bacterium
CTATCGGGGTAAAAATGCTAAAATCAAAAACAAAACCACACCATCGACTTGTTTTGACTTTAGCATTACACCCGACCGTAGGGTTTTAGGATAAGGGTTTTAGCGTAAGTCGGTTTTAACATGGGGGCGTTACGGGGGCGGAGCCCCTGTCACCAAAAAAAGGCTTTGATTTTAAAGGTTTTGATTTTAATTACCGCCGGGTTAATACTATTGGTTACCGACAATCAAAAAATAGCGTTAGTGCCGGAGGGGTTTGTATTGGGTTGAGGCTTAGAAACTAAAATATGCAGAAATGTTTGTAACTATTTATGACAATAATCTATATTCATAAAAATTCTCAAAAACGGAGGTTAGGATGGAAAATTTCGTATTCCAAAACAAAACCAAGATTATCTTCGGGCGCGACACCGAAAATCAGGTAGGTGAAGAGGTGGCCGCATACGCTAAAAAGATACTTTTGCACTATGGCGGCGGTAGCATCAAAAAAAGCGGTCTTTATGACAGAGTGACCGCTTCGTTGAAAAAAGCCGGTGTCGAATACATCGAATTAGGCGGCGCACAACCTAATCCGCGCCTCAGCCTTGTCAAGCAGGGAATCGACATTTGCCGTAAGGAGGGTATAAAATTCATCCTCGCGGTAGGCGGCGGCAGCGCGATTGATTCGGCCAAAGCTATGGCGGTGGGTGTGCCCTATAGCGGCGATGTGTGGGATTTCTACAGCGGTAAGGGTATGCCCGAGAAGGCATTAGACGTGGCCACGGTCCTCACAATCCCTGCCGCGGGCAGTGAATCGAGCCCAAGTTCTGTTATCACAAACGAAGACGGCGACCTCAAACGCGGGCTGACGACAGATCTCATCCGCCCCGTGTTTTCCATCCTGAACCCGGTACTCACGTTCACGCTCCCCGCATATCAGACGGCATGCGGCGCGGCGGATATTATGGCGCATATTATGGAGAGATATTTTACAACGACACAATGCGCCGATTTTACCGACAGGCTCTGCGAAGCGGCGATGAAGACGATTATCCACAACGTGCCGACATGCATCAATGAGCCGGAAAACTACGACGCGCGCGCCGAGGTCATGTGGGCCGGATGCGTCTCGCATAACGACTTGCTTGGCACAGGGCGCAATCAGGACTGGTCGTCGCACGGGATTGAACACGAGATTAGCGGCATATACGATGTCGCGCACGGTGCGGGGCTTGCGGTAGTATTTCCGGCGTGGATGAAATACGTTTACAAGAGCAATGTAAATCGTTTTGTCCAGTTCGCTTCGCGTGTGTGGGGAATCGATATCGATTTCCACAATCAGGAAAAGACCGCGCTTGCCGGTATCGCCGCGTTAGAAAAATTCTTCATCTCAATCGGCATGCCTGTCAGACTAAAAGAAATGGACGTGGGCGCCGACCGCCTCGAAGAAATGGCAGACAAATGCACAGGTAGCGGATCGTGGACAATCGGCGGTTTTATGTCGTTAGACAGAAACGCAGTTTTAGAGATTTTAAAACTGGCGGTGTGATATTTAATTACCTCACGATGAAATTAACAAATCGTGAAATTAACAAACGATAAATTTTTTTATCATCATAAAACATGGAGAAAAAAATGATTGACATTAAAAACAAATGGGCCCTGATAACCGGCGCGAGCAGAGGTGTGGGCAAGCAGATAGCCGGGGCAATGGCCTCAAAGGGTTGTAACCTCATCCTCCACAGCCGCAAAAAATCAAATACCGACGCTATCATGGCAGAGCTGGCGTCGTTTGGCGTGGAATTGAAACAAGTCGAAGCCGAGCTGTCGGATATTCCTCGGGTAAAAGCGCTGGCGGAGGAAGTTGAGAAGATGTCGGGCGGGATTGATATTCTCTACAATAACGCGGCGATTATGACTCCGTACAATAGCGATGTCTATACGGCGGTGGAAGACGAGTATATCCTCAGTTTCAAGGTGAACACGATTGCGCCGATAGTGCTTTGCAACGCTATTATTCCGGCGATGATTAAGCGCGGGTTTGGACGGATCGTGAACGTGACATCGGGGATTAAGGATGAGCCGCAGCTTATGGCCTACGCCGCGTCAAAAGCAGCGCTTGACAAATATGTATACGACATGACCCCGCATTTAAAAGACACGGGCGTGCTAATGAACTTGATGGATCCGGGCTGGCTGCGCACAGACCTCGGCGGCCCCAACGCGCCCAACGCGGTGGAGTCGGTAATTCCCGGAGCGTTGGTACCAATTTTATTGGACGACGGCACATGCGGGAAATTTTTCCACGCACAAGATTATAGAGAAAATTAAAAAAGATTTTTAAGGGCATCGTTATGACAAAAGGTTTCTTCATAGCCGGCAGCGGAACAGGTGTCGGAAAAACCTACGTGGCCACAACGCTCTTATCCGGCTGCGCGGAACTTCAGCGCAGCGCAACGTACATGAAGCCGATAGAAACCGGGTGCGAACGCGCGGAGGATGGAACAATGCTCACCGGCTCGGACACGCTCGACGCACTCAGTTTCGTCTGTAGCAAACACAAAACCGACATCGATTTGCACTCGCCATATCGATTCCATCCGGCCTGCTCTCCGCACTTGGCGGCGCGGATGGACGGCAGTGAAATCTGCATCAAAAAAATTGTGTCGGTATATGAAAAATTGAAAAAAGCAACATCGACGGAAGCCATATTTGTTGAAGGAGCGGGAGGAATACTCGTCCCAATCGGCGATAGGAAATATGTGGCCGACCTGATGAAAGCGCTTGAGATACCCGCGATCCTTGTGGTTGACGCAGGCCTTGGAACGCTTAATCATACGTTCATGTCACTACGCATACTCGAACACTATGATATTCCGCTCGCCGGGGTCGTCATAAATAACGCGCAAAATGCCAAACGGGATTTTATCTATGAAGATAACGTAAAAACAATACGCGAACACATCAGCCCTTCCCCTATCCTTGATATCGATTGTGATGAAATGTCAAACGAACCGCTAAAGGAGTTTTGTAATGAAATTCTCTACGGCGTTTGAGCATTTATGGATGCCGTTTACATCGCATCAAGAACACGAAAAATACCCGCCGATAGTGATAAGCAAAGGCGATGGTATTTATTTGTACGGTGCAGACGGCAAACGCTACATAGACGCGATCGGATCGTGGTGGGTGAGTACGTTTGGGCACTGCAATCCTGTCATCAACACTGCGGTTAAACAACAGATTGATAAATTGGAGCACGTGCTGATGGCGGGGTTTATTTCGGATACGACGATGGAACTTACGAAGATTTTAAGCGGCATACTTCCCAAATCTTTGAGCAAGATTTTTTATTCTGACGACGGGTCAACGTCCGTTGAGGTCGCGTTAAAAATTGCGATACAGTATCATGCGATACGCGGCGACGACCGACACGCGTTTGTCGCCCTCGGCGACGGGTATCACGGCGATACGCTTGGAGCAATGTCGGTAGGGGCTATATCAGAATTTCACAGTTTATTTCATAAGCGATTTAAGGAACAGTATTATACCGATTCACCTTATTGCTTTCGTTGCCCTGTCCATAAAAAAAAGGAAAATTGTAGCGCGGAATGTATGGATTCTTTGGAGCGTATTCTCAATCAACACGGGAAAAATATAGCTGCTTGCATATTCGAGCCTATGGTTCAAGGCGCGGCCGGAATGCGGATATATCCGCCTAAAGTTTTGCAAAGAATTTTTGATTTATGCCATCGGCACGGTGTAATAACCATTGCCGATGAAGTTGCTACCGGGCTTGGCAGAACGGGAAAAATGTTTGCCTGCGATCATGCGGAAGTTGTGCCGGATATAATGTGTTTGGCAAAGGGATTGACAGGCGGGTATTTGCCGATTGCGGTTACGGCGGTCGACGAAAAAATATATGACATATTCAAAGGCGCCCCAAAATCAAACCGCACCCTGAATCACGGCCACACATTCACCGGAAATCCACTGGCGTCATCGGCGGCGGTTGCGGCCATGAAGTTACTCATTGAAAATCAATATCCAAAATCAGCAGAATCAACAATGAAATATTTTTCGAAAAAATTGCTATCGCTTAACGACCATGAACATGTCGCCGGCATAAGGCATTTAGGATTTATCGGCGCGTTTGAAATAGTCAAAGACAAAATGACAAAAGAAAAATTCCCGGAAGAAAAACACGTACCGTTCAAGTTATCACAAATAGCGGCGGAGAAGGGATTGATTTTAAGGCCGCTCGGTAATACGGTGTATTATATGCCGCCGTTTAACATCACCACTGAAGAGTTGGACATGATTTTTGCGTTAACGAAGGAATGTATTGATGATATATAGTAGTTCCACTGGGCGTTACGGATGATAAACTATGCTCGAAGTAAGTGAGGATGTACAGTGTACATCCTGCCGTTTGATTGAAAAAGGAAACTTCGAGCCCCGTCCCCAAAAGATTTTAAAAAGCTTTTAAAGGTTTTGACTTTGATTTTGATTTTGATTTTGACCTTGATTTTTATGTTCCAATCCAACAGATCGCCGCGCTTCGCTCGCGATGACGGGCTTTCGGCATATTTTTACTAAAACATCAGCCTAATGGACAATCTGGGATAAGTACTTTTGCGAAATGCCAAAAAAAATAAGAAGGTTTTTGTATCGCCATGTACTATATTTCGTACTATGGAGGCGCTTTATAACATAGACGTAGCGATATTTCTGTTTTTCAACGCGTATCTGATTCACCCGATTCTCGATTACGTTATGCCGCGAATCACTCACCTCAGTTTTTGGGTGATTCCTGGGATACTTGGGGCCGGGCTGTTTGTTTGGCGCACGAAGAATAGGAAAAAAGCGCTTATCGTGCTTGGGCTGATGCTCCTGACGGTTGCGATAAGCGATCCGGTGTCGTCCCAGATACTGAAGAAACTTTTTGCGCGTCCACGCCCTTGTCACCCTGATTTTTTGGTGGAGGGCGGAAGATTTATTCTTCTCGGAGCGCTGAAAACGGGCTTTACGTCTTTCCCGTCTTCCCACGCGATGAACATGTTTTCCATTGCCACGCTTTATACCTGCTTCTATCCCAAGCGCTGGATGTATTTCATGGCTTTCGCGGCGCTGATCGGCTATACCAGAGTTTACATTGGCGTACACTACCCTTTCGACATTTTGGCCGGCGCGGTATTTGGCGCGGCGCTGGGGTGGGGGGTGTATAGGGGCTATGTCTTCACGAGGGCTAAATTTTTTAAAAAATGACATTTTCCCACACGACATAGTATGCGATATTTATATTGTACCATATGTAGTGTGTGCCGATCTCCATCAGGCAGCCCTACAAACGTCAACAAACGGGGTTTAAAATGAAAAGCAAAGTTATTGTCGCCAAAGCCGGAAGATTGCTTATGTGCGCGATTATCGTACTGATAGCTTTTGCATCGATCGCTTCCGCCCGCAACCGCCGCGGAAGTGCCGAAAGCGAGGCCATACTGCCGCAGATTGATGTCATAAGGGTCAAGGAGACCGCCGACGACGCTATCCGTTCCGCCGGTGAGCTGAGACGCGAGATCGAAAGGCTGAACGCCCGGATTACCGAACTCGACAACAGGCTGATATTGATGGCTGAAGACGTGGCGAGAGTTTCCTCCGCGAAGATTGAAGAGGTCGAGATACGTCTCGCCCTGCTTACCGAGGCATACAAGGATTTACACATCAAGGTACACGCGCTTGAGCTTGCCATAGCCCCGGCGCCCAGGGCCGCGGCGCCAACCGGCCCGGCCCCCACGTTCACAACAACACCGACGGGCATAATTGTGGCCTCGCCGGAACATGACCTGTACCAGCAAGCCTTAAGGCACTTCAACGCCCGCCGCTACGACAGAGCGCTCGAAATGTTTAACGAATGCGCGGCAAAATTTCCGGATGGACAATTTAGAGACAGGGTACGCTTTTGGATAGGGGAATCCTACTACCAGATGGGCAATATGGAACGGGCGATTGAAGAATACAGAAAAGTTTTAGCGTTCCCAAACTCCGTCAAAGCCGATGCCGCGCAATTCCAAATCGCGTTGGCGCACCAGAAATTAGGGCAGACGGAAAGATCGAGGGCGGAATTCAGAAGGTTGATCGAACGATTTCCGGCCAGTAGCTATGTTGAACGGGCTAGAAGATATTTGAATGAATTGAGATAAGAGACGCGGGGGGATAAACGACCGTCGCCGCTTTAAGCGCGATCGTTTGGGTAGTGCCGAGTATGATATTTAATTGATACTTACAATATAATTACGGGAGAATAACCAAAATGCCAATGAAAATCAAATTACGCAGCGCCACGGTAACAGAGGGCCGCCGGATGGCGGGCGCGCGCAGCCTCTGGCGGGCAAACGGAATGACCGAAGAACAAATGGGGAAACCCATAATCGCGATCGTAAACTCGTTTACACAATTTGTTCCCGGACACGTACACCTGCACGGCATGGGCCAATACGTAAAAGCCATTATCGAAAAACAAGGCTGCTTCGCCGCCGAGTTCAACACGATAGCCATAGACGACGGTATCGCAATGGGTCACGGCGGGATGCTATATTCCCTGCCGTCGCGCGAGCTGATTGCGGACAGCGTAGAATATATGGTCAACGCCCACTGCGCCGACGCTATGATTTGCATTACCAACTGCGACAAAATCACGCCGGGCATGCTGATGGCGGCCATGCGGCTGAATATCCCGACGATATTCGTTTCCGGCGGACCGATGGAAGCCGGGGTTATCGCAGGCAGAGACAAGAAGTATGACTTAATTGACGCGATGATAATGGGCGCCGATAAAAATGTTTCCGATGAAGAAGTTGCGGCGGTCGAACGCGCCGCGTGTCCGACGTGCGGATCGTGTTCCGGCATGTTCACGGCAAACTCAATGAATTGCCTCTGCGAAGCGTTGGGTATGGCGCTGCCGGGGAACGGGACGGTGATGGCGACGCATAAAATCCGATATACGCTTGTGGATAAGGCTGCGGATCTTATTCTCAAAATGGCAAAAAAATACTACGAAGATGGCGACGATAGCGTACTTCCAAGGTCAATCGCCAACCGGCAGGCGTTTTTGAATGCCATGTCGCTTGATATAGCGATGGGCGGATCGTCAAACACCGTGTTGCACTTGCTCGCTATCGCCCGCGAGGCGGAAGTCGATTTTACGATGGAAGACATCGACAGGCTCTCGCGCAAAGTCCCTGTGTTAAGCAAAGTATCGCCGAGTTCGGACTATCATATAGAGGACGTAAACAGGGCCGGCGGGATTTTGGGAATCATAGCGGAACTCGCGCGGGGGGGGCTCGTTGATACCTCCGTCAAACGTCTCGAGGCGCCGACGCTGTCCGAGACGATTGATGCTTATGACGTTTGCGGCAAAAAGGTAACGGCCGAAGCCATATCGCTATACAAGAGCGCGCCCGGCGGAATAGGAAGAAATCTCGTATTCGGTTCGCAAGACAAGATGTATGATGAACTCGACCTCGACAGGGTAAACGGCTGTGTGCGGAGTATTGAAAATTGCTATTCCAAAGACGGCGGCCTCGCGGTTCTGTTCGGAAACATAGCGCGCAACGGATGCATCGTCAAAACGGCGGGAGTCGACGAATCGATATTCAAGTTTAGCGGTACGGCAAAAGTTTATGATTCGCAGGATGCGGCGTGCGACGGCATCCTTGACGGCGAGATCAAGGCCGGAGATGTTGTGGTAATCAGATACGAAGGCCCGAAAGGCGGCCCGGGGATGCAGGAAATGCTATACCCTACATCCTACTTGAAGTCGATGCATTTGGGTAAGGAGTGCGCGTTGATAACCGACGGCAGATTCTCAGGCGGGACTTCCGGTTTGTCAATAGGCCACATATCCCCGGAAGCCGCGGGCGGCGGAGAAATAGGGTTGATAAAAACGGGAGATATCATCGATATAAACATCCCCGACCGCACAATAAACGTACGCGTTGACGGCAAAGAGTTGGAAAAGAGGCGCGCGGAGGAACAGGCAAAAGGCGTACACGCTTTCAAGCCAAACCGCGAACGCGTCGTATCCACATCCCTGAAAGCCTACGCCATGTTCGCGTCGTCGGCTGATCAGGGGGCTGTGAGGGTGGTGCAATAAAATGGCTGGGCAGATAAACACTCTTCTGATCCCGTTTCTCTGCGGCGCCGCGTTGGGCGTGGTGGTAGTGCTCATCAGGCACGTACGGCTGTCGGCTAACAGGCGCAGCAAAACGAAGCTCGGCATGGAAAAAGTTCGGAGTGTCGACGAGCCTGAAAGCAATGTCGAGGAACCCGTCGCGGATGTTGAACAATCCGCTACGGATACGAAACAAACAGACGTGGACAGCGGAGTTAGTCGCCCCGTTTTTACCGTTACCGATGATGAATTAATGGATCATGATAGCGATGAATCGACACAGGAAGACAACGATATACCGATACGTGATGTGCCGCCAACGTCAGTGCTTAGCCATGAATCAATGCAGGCGGAAGACGATGACGAAGTAGCAACACACGTTGTCGAAAGGCGGCGCCTCCCGGAAACCGTCAAAATGAAAGACAAGATGATTCTTTTAGCCGAAGACATGGGAATTGATCGTGATTTGATATCTTCGTTTTTCGACGGTTCCGGCATAAAATTTGATTTTGCTACGGACGGAATTGAAGCATGTGAAAAATTTGAAGCAAATCCCAAGGCGTATAGCCTGATATTGATGGATACGCAAATGCCGTCGATGGATGGCTATGACACCGCCCGCATGATTCGCTCAATGGATACGGACTGGGCAAAGCAAATCCCGATAATCGCCATGACTGCCAACACACACAAAGAAGACATAGACAACTGCTTCGACGCGGGCATGGACGACCACATCACAAAACCGCTCGACATGAAAGAACTGCAAGACAAGGTTTTTGAGGTAGTGGCGGGAGTGGAATAGCGACATTGCTACAAAAATATGGCCGTATACAGCGGTAGCGTCCCATGTTACCGGTGAACTTACTCATAAATCACAATCCGTCCCATAGGTATTAACCCGGCGGTAATTAACTTCAATTATCTATTGAGTTTGTCTTTGTTTTTTGAGGACGGGGCTCTGCCCCGTAACGCCCCGATACGATAACCCCCTGCGGTCCCCCATAAGCGGCGACC
>JAITUP010000232.1 GCA_031286265.1 Chitinispirillales bacterium
TGCTTCCTGTGTTCCTTTATTATTATGTTTGAAAAAATAACGTCGCCCTACAAAAACACCGACTCGTAAACTCATATAAATATATATTGCGGCAATTTGAATCAGGGTGTTTTTTAAAAAAGGTTTTAAAAAAGCGCCCGAATGAACATCGCCCCATCCTTTCATACGACCCTTTGTTGTCCCAAATTTTACGGAGCGGCGTCAGGGGGTTAGGCGACACATTTTAAAAAAATGGTTTTAAAAAAAACACTACACCCCAACCCCGCAAGAATGAACATCGCCCTCCCCATTCAAACGACCCTTTGTTGTCCCAAATTTTACGGAGCGGCGTCAGGGGGTTAGGCGGACCTTTTTAAAAAAAAGGTTTTAAAAAAAATCTTAACATCCAACCATGCAAGAATGAACATCGCCCTCTCCACTCAAACGACCCTTTGTTGTCCCAAAGATTATCGAGGCTATGTCAAAGGGATTAACCCGAATCCTCACCGTCGAGTAATTTCACAAGCGCCCCGAGTGTCAAATCGTTTTCAACCTTGCGGCGGCCGTATTCGCTCATGAACTCGGCGAGATATTCCTTGGTATAGTCGCTTGGATACGCCGGGATCCGGCGGTTTTGGTCTTCTATGGCCGAAAACATTTCGCTTACCGAGTCGGCTGAAAAATCTCTGGCCGGGATGTATTGTTTGGCTTTGCCGTTCCCGGTTTCGTGAATAAGTTTTTCGTAGATTAGCCAGTTCAAAAGACCCGAGGCCTGCGGGGTGGTGAGGTCGTAGGTGTCGCAAAAATATTGGAGTGTCGGCGGCGCCGATTGTTTTATGAACGCCCGCACGCAGTCGATCATCATTCGCATGGCGATGTAACCCCGATAATCGCCCACACGCCTGTCGCGGCGCTGTGCGGACCGCAGGAGCGGTCGGAAGTTCTGATGGACGTAAGCCGCCTGAGCGCCAAGCAAAAACAGCAACGCGGTGAAATAAAGCGACATCAAGAAAAAGACTATCAGCCCGAAAGCGCCGTAAATCGTATGGGTCTGTATCGAAAAATCCACATAATACCCAAATCCCCAGCGCACAAGTTCAAAAAGCAGGCACGACAGCGCCCCGCCGATGAGCGCGGAGGGCATGCGCGTCTGCGTGTTTGGAATAAACTTGAACATCACGGCAAACGCGAGCGTGGCCAGGATAATAGGCGGCAGGCGCATGAGAAAAACATCCTGCGGCAAAAGGCCGAATATGCCGCTGCGGCGGAATTGGTGGGAAACGAAAAAGAGCAGCGGGCTGTAGACGATCATCATGGTAAACGTGCGCAAACGGTGGAAAAACGAACGGCTGCGCATAACCCGCCAAATAGAATTGAGGGCCTGCTCGATAATACCGAATAAACTTACCGCCAATATGATAAGTATGCCCACGCCTATCCCACGCAATTTCTGGGCGTTTATGAAGAACTCGGTAATGTATTCCATAACCGCGGGTGGAACGAAAGGCAAAAACGCGGTTATCACACGCTCCAAATGCTCCGGGCTGACATCGGTAACGCCGGTAAAAAATATGGCGGCGGTAGCGATCAGCGGAATTAGCGTGATAAGCAGCACAAACGCAATGCCGGAAGCGCGGTTTGTGCAGTGGTTGCGGGTAAATTCGGTTATTAAAATCCGCACGAATACGGCGAAATTTATCATGCTGTTATACACGCGGCTGCCGTGGCCCTTGGCCGCTTCGACGGCGAGGGCAGGGTTGTTTGCTATGTCTTGAATGGTTTTTATTACTTGTTTCATTGCGTACTACATCCACCTGTATACAACGCTCATTTTTACGGTTCCGGCTAATTCATGGTTAAGATACGCGAAATCGACGCCCGCTCGTCTATTAAAAAGCTCCAGGCCCGCGCCTAATGAATAGCTGCCGCCGGTGATCCCGGCCCGTAGCGATAGCGTTTCCATTATCGTATATTCAATCCCGAACCGGCCCGCCGAGAACAGGACGCCCACGCCATCTGAAAGATCCCGCACCTCCGGCGATCTTTTTTCTTCTCTGTCCAATACGTCGCTCCAGTAATTTATCCCTTCATTAAATAGCAAATCGGGTGATGTGTAGAATAGCGCTATGCGGCCGTATATGTATGGATCATCTTTTTCAAACGCGAGGCTCAGGCGCAGATGCTGGGGGATGCGCTCCGTATAATCCGACGATTGCCATCTGACGATGCTGTATCTGACGTTTTCCCACAGCAAAGCGGCATGTATCGATGGATTTTTGAGGTGCGCCATCACGCCAAGGTCGGCGCCGAGACCGTAGGCGGACGGCTCTCCAAGACGTCGTATCCGGGCGGTAACGGCGGCGCCGGCGTATAAATTGACGTGTTCCGTTTCGAGACGGTGGCCGTAAAACACCCGCGTCCATATATCCGATGCCGTGAAAATTTCTATGTCGCCGTCATCAAGAGCGCCGATATCGACGTTGCGCGTGTCTTCTATACCCGGTATCAGCAGGTAAGCCGCCGTAACACCGACCCCGCCGTTTGGCCCGATGGGCATGATATAGGCAGCCTGCGACGCACTGAAAACATTGCCGTAGTATGACGAATAGCTAAGCATAAGCTCAGGTTTTCCGATACTCGCGGCGAGCGCGGGGTTAGACGCGATGGGGCCGAACGCGTTGACGGCCAAATCCGACATCGCAAGCGCCGTAGAGCGTGGCGACACAAGAACTTCCGCCGCCATATCGCCGTAGATACTCACACCAAAATCACCGAACTCGCTAACACCGGTGCCGATGTCGCCGCTACCGTCGTCGGCATATATGATCGTAGCCACGCAAATCGCCGCGAACCAAAACGCGGTCGCGGACATTGAATTTTTTGCCATTTACAGAATATAATTATTGCGCGAGGTTAATCTTTATAAAACCTTTTTAAAATCTTTGTTGATGATGGGCCACGTGTAATTATAGCTATTTTGCTTTTCGCTTGTTTTTGCCTTTTACCATATTGTAATTTATCATTATGAAGCGACTACTTCCTCTTGGCATTCAGGATTTTCCGAAAATCCGCGAGCGTGGTTTTGTTTATGTAGACAAGACCGCGCGTATCCATGAGCTTATAACCGGCTCCGGCGACTCATTTTTCCTATCCCGCCCTCGCCGTTTCGGCAAATCGCTTCTTTGCTCGACGCTCTCCGCGGTTTTTGAGGGCCGGCGGGAGCTGTTTGGCGAGATCGCGGGCTGCCCAGCCTTGGCGATTGACTCGCTTGAGTGGGAGTGGAAAGAGCATCCGGTGATAAGGTTAGACCTGAACGCCGGGGACTATGCAAACTATGGGATAGATGCGCTTCATAACGCGTTAACTTCCCAGTTGCAGGCGCAAGCGGAAAAATATGGGATTGATCTCCCATCGGAGTATGATCACAGCAACCGATTCGCCTATCTCATCCGGAAAGCGCACGAGAAAATAGGTGTTCGATCTGTGGTGATTATTGATGAATATGATAAGCCGCTTTTAGAGACTATTGACGATATTACGGTCAATAAAAAAATCAGAAGCGCGCTCAAGGGTTTTTACGGCATTTTGAAATCGTCCGATTCGCATTTGCGTTTTTTGTTTTTAACCGGCGTAACCAAATTTTCCAAAGTGAGTGTGTTTTCCGACCTCAACCACTTGGA
>JAITUP010000001.1 GCA_031286265.1 Chitinispirillales bacterium
GGTTTTAGAATGGGGGCGTTACGGGGGCGGAGCCCCTGTCACCAAAAAAGAATTTGATTTTAAAGACTTTAAAGGCTTCGATTTTAACGTCAAGGTCAATTGCCGCCGGGTTAATAGCCCCTAGCGGCGACCGCTTACGGGGGACATGTAGGCATACTATCGGGGTAAAAATGTTAAAGTCAACTTGTTTATCTCGCCGTAAGGCAAAAACAAAACCATGTTTAGAATGAACATCGCCCTTTCCGTTCATACGACCCTTTGTTGTCCCTAATTTTACGGAGCGGCGTCAGAGAGTTAGGCGACACATTTTTAAAAAAAGATTTTTTAAAAAACGTCCTAATGGAAAATTTGGGTTTATTATCAAACGACGTTCATCTTGATTTTGTGGTTCCCCATATACTATTTTAAGGCGGATGATGTTGAAAAACTCTTTTTAAGAAATATTTGACCTATGCAGTATTGTGTTGTCAAAAAGGAGAACCCAATATGAAAAACATGAACAAACTTTTAAAGCAAGCCCAAAAAATGCAGTCCCAAGTTCTCAAAGCGCAGGAAGAACTCCAGCGCAAAGAGTACGAAGGCGCGGCCGGCGGCGGCATGGTCAAGATTGTCATGAACGGCAAAAACGAACTCGTGTCGATCAAAATCAACCCCGAAGTAGTCGACCCCGAAGATGTCGAAATGCTTGAAGACCTGATCGTCGCGGCCTACACAACCGCGTTTGAACAAGTAAAAAGCGAGTCGGAATCTGTGTTCGGTTCAATTCAGGGCGGTCTCGGCTTGCCGGGGATGTAGGACGACATCATTTGCAGGAGATCATAGATGTTAGGCAGTTTGGAAAATCTCGTGTCCGCACTAACAAAATTGCCGACGATCGGCCGTAAGTCCGCGTGGCGCCTCGCGTTGCACATCATGGAGCGGCCGGAATCGGAAGCAAAGTTTTTGGCCGACACCCTCGTCACGGTCAGGCAAAAAATCAAACGCTGCCGGATCTGCTACAACTATAGCGAGCAGGACATCTGCGACGTATGCGCCTCCGCGTCGCGCGATAAATCCATTATCTGCGTCGTTGAGAAGCCGACCGATGTCTTTACGATAGAAAATTCCGGACGCTACCGCGGGCTGTACCATGTCCTTGGCGGACTGTTGTCCCCGCTCAACGGCATTACCGCGGAAAAACTGCAAATCGCACCGTTTATGGAACGGCTTCGCGCGGGCGGCGTGGAAGAAATAATCATCGGCCTCGGCGGCAGTTCCGATGCCGAGACAACGTCGCTTTACATTGCGAAAATATTGAAAGACAGAGATATAAAGGTTACAAGATTTGCGCGTGGGCTGCCGGTGGGGCTTGAGCTTGAGCATGTCGACCAGCTAACGCTCACACAGGCGCTCAACGAAAGGATTGATGTCGCATGGACACGATAATTCACTGGGTTAGAAAAATCGGCGCGTCGTGCTTTTTTATCGGCTACTTCCCGTTTGCGCCGGGCACCGTCGGATCACTCATCACTATCGCGATTCTCTATTTCGCTTCGGACCATTTCGCGTTTATGCTTGGCCCCGAAAACGCGCTTTCGTATTGGTGGGCGATAGTCACCCTCACGGCGATAAGTTTTTTTCTGTGCGACAGGGGGAAAGAGGTTTTTGGCCGTGACGATCCCAAGCAGGCGATATTTGACGAGGTTGTCGGTCAGTTCATAACGTTTTTCATGATCCCGATAAATATCCGGACACTCGCTCTCGGATTTGTCCTGTTCCGTTTTTTTGACATTGTCAAGCCATACCCTATTTACCGCCTCGAAGAGATTGAGGGGGGCGTGGGCGTTACGATGGACGATGTAGGCGCAGGCATCCTCGCCAACGTTACACTAATGTTTATGATGTGGGCTTATCATTGGGTTATGACGTTTTTGTTGTAGGGGAATATTGAAATATTACCCATAAATAAATATCCCGGCGACACCGCCGCATAATATCACCGCGATTGGGTGCACTTTATCTCGCGACGCGATTAATACGATAAATGCCGACACCGCCAATATTGCCGCGTAAATGTCCGCAACGGCTGCCCGTCCATACATCAGCACCGCGGCGATGATTAGTCCGGCGACTGCGGGTTGCACCGATTTTTTCAGGGTATTCATCCACGAAGCGCCGGTAAGACCCGCTAAAAGCTTTATCAGCGTGGCGCAAAAAGTGATTGACGGCAGCGTGTACCCAATCATAGCCACGATCGCTCCCCAAAAACCGGCGACACGGAAACCCGTGTAGGTGGCCGCGTTAAGCCCGATAGGGCCGGGCGTCATTTGGGCGATGGCGATAAGTTCCGACAGCTCCGCCGCGGTAATCCAGCCGTGAACGCCCACAATTTCGTGTTCTATAAGCGGAATAGTCGTAAACCCGCCGCCGAAAGCGCCCACGCCTATTATCATGAAACTTACCAGCAGATCAAATAAATTCATGTCTCACCTTTTCCACCATCGGCGCCGGTTTCCTTGTTGACGCCGCTTGGCGCCGGTTTTTCCGCCTTCAACTTCCAGAACACTGCGGAAGTCACAAGTATCAGGGCAAATATTGGATTGACCGCCGGTATTGAGGCGAGCAACGCAGCGACTATTGCCGCAATCAGATACGTGGCCCGCGCCATCATCGGTTTGAACATTGTAAACGCGACGTGCGCTAAAAGCCCCGCCACCGCCGCCGCGGCCCCGCGCAGAAACGCGGCGACGGTAGAGTGGCTGAAAAATGGAAAGAGAAACATGGCAACCATTGTAATCGCGATGAAGGATGGCAGTACCGCGCCTAAAAAAGCCGCTGCCGCCCCCGGCGCACCTCGCATTCTATGGCCGCTAAGCATCGAAAAATTCAAAACCATAGCGCCCGGCAGGGTTGTCGCTATGGCGAGTTCCTGTGAAAAATCATCCTCGCTTATCCACGTTCGTTTGACGATAATTTCGTGCCGCAACACGGAGACCATCGCCCAACCGCCGCCCAAAGTGAACGCGCCGACACGGAAAAAAACTATGAAAATCTGCGGGATAGTCGCCATTGTTGATTTTGAATCCGAAAAAGTTTGTATTTCATCCGGGGCATACATTATAATATAGTATATGCCATAAAAATTCATTCACAGGAGTGTAACGCAATGATCAAAAAAGTTGTTATCCTGCTCACGACCGCGGCGGCCGTGTGCGCGTTGTCGATATCGGTTACCGGATGCTCCGACAGGGTATCCGTCGAGAGTGGACAGGCCAGAATTGATAAGCTCGCCGCAATGGGTGTTCCCGATAGCGAGTTGAGAGAACTCAGAATCCACCTCGCCAGAATGAAGGGGGGCGGCGCCACGTTCAAAACTACTCAGGCCTCGCTGACCGCCGCGCTAAAGGAATTGGAGGAGAGAGTGGCCAAACTCCTCGAAGAATCGGGGCCGTTTATGGATTCACTCAGAAAGGCGTGCAATGGAAAACTCACGCTGCTCAGCGGAATCCACCTCGATACCGCCAAGGCGGGGCAGTGGTCTGTCGATTCGCTAATGCAATTGGAAGACCAACAGCTCCGCGCGAGATACCGGCTTGAAACATGGTCGGCCTGGCTCGATACGCTCGTCGTAAAACAGCAGGTAGCCGACTCACTGCGTAGCCGGTTTATCGGGATATGGATAAAGGAACTCGAATCGCCCGATCCGCAGGAAATGATAGTAGAAAGAACGGAAATACACATGCGCCCCGACAGCACGCTCTTCATTATGGAAAGCAAAAGAGCCAATACGCCATATATGAGGGAAGACTGGCGCTTTGAAACCATGGGCACATGGGATCTTTTGGGCGACGTAGCCCTGCACTATGTCACGCGAGAAAGACGCGTACGCCAAACATTTGCGGCCATAGATGAAAGTACCGGAAGATGGAGAACGGAAACACAGGACCCGTTTGATTCAACAGTCGCCAAAGGAACAAAAGACCGTTTCGCAACATGGGCCGCGCTCAACGCGCAATACAAACATTTCCCTAGTCCAGCTCGCGGCCGACGTTAACCAAAATCACAACCCGCTCACCCCGTCCCCACAACGGGACGGGTGCGGGAAAAAAAAGCCCATTCTCAGGGATAAAACAGCCTCTCAACCTCCATACTCTCCACTCCGCCCACCGGCACAGCATCCGTAATACATTGATTTATCAGCAATTAACGACTTTAAGTAGCGTATGGCACAGATATTGCAACATTGTTTTGTCGTAAGGATAAAAATATCAACCAACCACTCAAAAGAGAGGGCGCTATGGAACAATTGAAGAGAAGTTTGATCAGACAGGCTCGCAGGAAGTATAAGAATATCTATCCCTGCGGCAGCAAGCGGAACCTGTCCGAATGCTTTACAACCTACGGCGACGAGCTGTCGTTTTGGTTCAATACGGAGGACCAGTCGACCCGTCTTATCGTTTGCAAGGTGCCGGCGTAATAGCGAAACATTTAGACCGCTATCCCCCCCCGGCCATCCGCCGCCACGCGGAACGCGGGCACCGATTGCATGCGGATTCATCAATAAAGCGCGCGCCTTGTCAAAATCGACTCGCGCACCCCTGAGCATATTTTTGTCTACTCGAACAACGTCTTGATCTTCGACCAGTTGGTGGTCCTTCTCGTCGGCCTTTGTACTCCAGCTTGCCTGGCTGGCTGCTGGGACTGGGTGTCACGCGAGGCCACCACCGCGGTGCTGTCCGACGACGACGCGGCATCAGGCACTCTCGCTTGCCCGGTCTGGGCGGAGACGCCTAACGAAAACGCGGTTATTATTGTTGCGGCTATTAAGATGTTTTTTACTTTTTTCATAACGCCCTGCCAATGCGGCTTCGTGAACGATATAGCATAATCCATACATAATATACTACAATGTTTTTTCAAATGCAAGTTTTTTTTTAATTTTTTTAATTTTTATTTTTTCGTACTGGCAGGGTCGGCGTTCAAATTCCCACAATTGCCGTGCCGATGAGCGTCAGATTGGGTAGATTCACCGTTTTATGCCTTATTAACGGTTCTATGGCCCTCCAGCCGCCTCCGGTGGTGATAATTTGGGTGTGGCTGTTTCCATCTACGCTTAGATAATCAAGATATTCGGCGATGAGCCTGTCGACTGCCGCCGCGGCCCCGTAGAAGACACCAGCCGCGATGCATCCCGCCGTCGAGGTCCCAAGGGCAGGTATTGATGTGCTAATAACGACGGGAGGTACAAGCGGCAACGCGTCCGTGCCGTGGTGCAACGCGTTTATCTGCATGGTCACCCCCGGCAATATTGCTCCGCCCTCAAAAACCTTGCCGCTACGCAAACAATCGACCGTGATTGCCGTCCCGGAATCAACGATTATGCAGTTTTGGCCGTCAAACAGCGCGGCGCAGGCGATGGCGTTGCAAATGCGGTCGGTGCCCAACAGATGTGAATTTTCGTAATTTATCGTTATCGGGAGGCTTTTTTGGGCGTCGATTATTGTTATTTCGTCAAATGTTTTTTTATCTTCGCAGATTTCTTTGGCTTTTGCGGCCATTTTTTTTATGCACGAGGTGATATTCACACGGCGTATTTGTGTATTTATTGATACGATTTGTTTAATTGAAACGCTAAAATGTGTGTCAAATTCGGCGTTTTCGAAATCGATTCTGTCGGTACACGACATTTTTTGCGGGCAAACCGCCGCAATATGCGTCTGCGTACTGCCTATGTCGATGGCGAGTATGGATGGCTTGTGGCTATTCATCGAGTTTTTCCAGTGGTTTGGTCTACGATTACCCTATATCCTTATTTTGTATGGATTGTCTGAATATAATTGATGCGCCGCCGCGACGTTGCCGATAACCCAAGACGCGAGAACCGATTCAACTTCAGGAAAGTGTCGCGGCCAGTATTCCCCCAATTATCGCTCCCATTACACAGATCGCCATCGGCCCGGCAATAAACATTAGCGCTTCTGCTGCCGCTTCCGCTTCCTCGCGGTAAAAATCCGCTATTTTTCTGAATGTGCCCACCATATCGCCGTTTTTTTCAGCTGCCGAAATTATGTGCAGAGTCATCGGCGGGAACACGTTTGTTTTGCCAAGCGTCTTGGTCACGAAACAGCGCTTCGCGCTCTGTTGGGGGCGATGATCGCTATCTGAGCTTTCTTCAAACGCGCGTAGTATACGTTCGCAGAAGGCCACGTTGCCGACTGCCCCCGCGGCGGCGGCAATGGTCTCATCGGCGGCCGGGGCGCCGCTCAAAAGCAACTCGGAAAGTGCCCGCGAAAACCGGCTGACCGTCCGCTTGCGCTCAAACTCGCCTATTATCGGCAGCCGCAGTTTGACGCTGTCGATGCCGTAGCGCCCTCTCTTTGTTTTGCCGTAGCACCATACCGCGGCCGCGGCGACTATCGGTGTAAGAATCAAAACCCATCGCCACGTTGTAAAGAAATTTGACGCTTGCATAATAATCTGCGCGGGCAAAGATAATTTGTCGTTCATCCCGGCAAACATAGAGGGCATGAAAATAAACACGCTCGCCGCCGTCAAAAACGCCAGAAAAACCGCGGCGGCAGGGTACGCCATAACACCCTTCGTCTTACGGCGCAGAGCATCAGCCCCCATCCGATACTCGGCAAGATGGTTCAACGCGGTGTCGAGGCCGGTATGCCACTCGTTGTCTACATGTTCATGTGCTTGCATATAGGGTTGAATATATTATTTGGCCGCGTCTTCTACTCCCTCCGCATCAACGCATCCACCGCCCCGAACAAAAACGTGGCTGGCGCGTTCCAATTTATCGCCACCTCGTTTGACGCGTAGCTTTTGTAGACGTCTTCAAAACTCTTGGCCGGCAACGTATAGGTGTAGGTTACTCCGTGTACGCTGTCTTGGTGCCCTACATTTGGACCGCCTACTAAAAATCCGGGGATGACGACGTCGGCTCCGTTTTCCGCGGTTTGCCTTTTCCGCTGCTCTTCCGGGCTTTGACCGTATAGCTCTTTTGCGGCAACGATGTGCCTGTGGTGCGGGTTAGCCGCGTATCTGCTGCCAAACGCGGTCATAAACGAAATGCCTATGGCATTTTTGCCGAGCAGGTAATCTGCTATTTCCGCGGCGGCTAACAGGTATTTTTTATCGTTTGTCAACTTATAGGCGTAAATTATCCCTATACCCATATTGGCGAAGTTGGAGTTTGAGCCCCAGATGAAATTAGTGTTTGGGATTCTGTACAGATGTTTGCTCATCTCCCCTACCCATCTGTCGGCTGTGGCTATGATAGAATTACGGACGGCCGCAAGCTGCTCGGCGCCTAACCCGTTTTCTATTGTCGACAGCGACAGCGGCGCGAGCGCGTGAACATTTTGCCACGACGGTTCATGCTTGTATGTAATATCCTTATCGCTCAGAAAGTCGGCGTATCTTGTGTCTCCGGTGGTGATAAACAGCTCCGCCGCCGCCCAGATAAACTCATCGTCAAACTTGACGTCTCTATACTCCCCAGTCTTCACATCGGGCGGGTTTGTGAACGGGATGTCCGGGTTTTTCACCGCCCAATCCCACGCGCGGCCCGCGCGGTCGATGCAGTCTTTCGCGTAGGCGCTGTCGAACGGCATGAAAATACGCCCCGCCATTGCCATCGTCGCGGCAAAATTCAGCGCGGACGTGGTGCTCTTACCTATCGCGAATCTTTCCCAGTAGTCGTCTTCCGGCATGATATATCCGGGGAATTCGAGCGTCGTCAACTTGAAGAACACGCCGCCGTCGTCGTCCTGCATCGTTTTCATCCAGTCGAGATTGATCTTCACCTCGTCGAGGATATCGGGACGATTATTGCCGGATTCGGGGATATTGAGGCTTTTGTCCGGGAAATAATCCGGAAAATTCTCATAAAATGCGAGCAGCGTGCCCACGGTGATGCCCGAATTCACAACGTACTTACCAAAATCGCCCGCGTCGTACCATCCGCCCGGCGACATGAGCGTACCCTCCGTCCGTCCGCTTGAGGCGTGGAACGATACCGCCGTGTCCGGGTGTCCCGCCGCCCGCGCCCATTGAGCGCCGGCAAATTCCGCGGTCAGCTCGTGGGAACAGCGCTGGAAGTAGTAGGTACGCATGGAGGCGTTAGCTACGTTTTTATATACGTCATTCGATATGATAAACGGATACGATTTTCCAATCTGCCCGCCGTCTCCCGTAAGCACAATCTTATAGCTGCCCGGGACGTTCAACGCCGAGAAGTCGGCCTGCCACCCTTTCTCGCCGGACTCCGCCCACTCCATCATCTCCGAGAGTTCCCCTGTAAATGCGGCCCTGTCGCCCGAAAGGCTAACGATTTCGAACCCGGTGGGGACAGCCTCGCCGTCTTTGTGTATGATGACAGCGATCTTGTGCGACTTCGGGTAATACCCGATCTGGTTAAGCCTGATATTATCCATAAGCGCTACGTTCATGGGCGTAGACGTGGCTACGCACGCTTTCATGGTTAGGGTGGATATTATGACCGCGAGCAGGGCTACTGCGGCTGTTCGGCTGAAAATTAGAGTATGTTTTTTCAACGCGGCTCCTTTATTGTATGATAAAGTTAAAATATTTCCTACCATCCCTCTTGCGCCACTAATTCTACCACTTGTTCCTGGAATGTCCAGTTGTCGAATTGGCCTGAGCCGGTGTCGTTGCAGAAAATGGCGAAAGCATAGGTTTTGTTGTCTAACAGTATATATCCGGCTAATGCGCTGACTCTTAGTGAATTCAGGGTTCCTGTTTTTGCGCGGACTATCCCACGCAACCTCGATCGCGGGAAGCGCGATCTTAGCGTTCCGTCGACGCCGGCCGAGGGAAGCGCGGCAAGAAATTCGGGATAGTAGTTTTTTTGCCTGTGCACATGGGACAGCAACGCTACGGTTTGCGAGGCGGTCATGAGATTTTCGGTTCTTACCCTTGTCGTTGCGGACTGTCCGCTGGCGCTGTCCGCCGATTGGTTCCTTCGGGTCTGGACGCTTCCCATTCCCGATCCGTTTATTATGTACGGTGTTCCCGGCAGTTCGCGCGACTCCCACCAGTCCGCGACCGCCGTCACTCCTTTGGGCCATGTCCCGGGTTCGCCCCGCCTCCGCGCGCCCATAGTTTTGAACAGCATCTCCGAAACATAGTTGCTCGACCATTTGAGCATAAGATTGACAAATTCCGACACTGGTTCGGTACCGTAGGTATAGAACGGACCCGCGTTGATGAGCGAGTCCGGTACCGCGCGCCGCACAGTCCTGCCGTCTATGCGCAGCCCGCTCTCGGCGGATACGGCCCTAAACGCGCCGCCAAACGCCTGCCATGTTTGCCAAAGCCGACGGTGAGTGTAGGTAGGCTGCTCCTCAATTCCCATTGTCCCCTTCACGACCACGTGCGTAACCCCGCGCCTCAATTCCGTCGCGATGTCGATGCGCCCTCTCGCGCCTCCAACGGTCGTAGCCGTGTTCTCAATAACGATGCCGTCAATTTTGGGGAAGATGTCGATATGCACCGGCGATCCGGGAACCGCGCCGGGCCGATGATGGATTCCTATGGAACTGAAACTCGGCATTAGCGCGCTTATGAGTGATTGGTAGGCGCGGCTTTCGCGTTCGGAAAACCCGGGCCCGACACCTACATCGTCAAAGAAAGTGTTGTCTATGATAAGATCGCCCGTTACCCTTCTGATGCCGTTGTGCCGCAGATTTTGCACGAGCCTCCAAATTTTCTCTCCTGTCAATCCTGGGTCGCCGCGTCCCATTATATACATGTTCCCACGCACGATCCCCGTGTCGGGATTGTAGTTGCTGTCGTCAATATATATGCGCGTGGGAATCACATGATGCAGTCCGAGCAATTCAATCGCCGCCGCCGCGGTTACAAGTTTTTGCACGGAAGCGGGATTCATCATGGAATCGGGATTGATTGCGACCAAAATGCTATCCCTTTCCAAATCTTTCACCACGATGCCAAGCCCACGCATGTCATATTCACGCTCTCTAATGAGTTCCTCCACAGCCTCCTGCATAGTGCCCTGCGCCCATCCGCGTACAGGCCACGCAAATCCGGCCCCGTAAACTATAAGCAACGCCGCTGCAATCCGAACAAATCCAACCCTTAACCTCATTCTCATTACCCCTGTGTTTTGCCGTTCCCGGCTGCTCCATTTCGGTTATTGATTCCACAATCGAATATCGTTATCTGCACCGCGAGGCGACATCACTGCCGCAAAGCCGTCGGGCGGCGCAAGCGCAATATCTAATTTGCGTTTCAACAAATATAATTCATGGATTTATTTTTTTGCTAAAATCTTAAATTTTATTTCCATTCTCATCATCCGGAAACTTATATTTGATTAGGCGCGACGCTTGGCGTGGTATCAATCTGTTGCGTGAATCAAGTGTTTCTTTTACATTTTTATCAAATTACGGGAGTTTTTGGTATGGCAAAATATGCTATCGCATTCATTACACCGTCCGAGAAAATGCAGCTTCGCCACAAAATCGTGGAGGGGGAAAACAAGGAGGCCGTGCTGAGGCAATTCTTTGGCGAACACGCGAGCGAGTTCTACTCGGAAAGTGAAAAAGGATTCTTATACTTCAAAGAAGACTTCTACGACGAGAGCTGCGCGGCAGGAAGCATTATTGAACTCGGGTAAAAATTAGGCGGTACATCGACTGTTCGCGGCGCGCTTGATAAATAAAATCATAATGCCGACGGCAATCTCAGGGACGGTAATATGACCAAATCATCAATAGGCATTTGCTTCGGTTCGTCGGCCATAACGACGGCCGAGCTTGTTCAAGACGGCGGCAATGTCCGCATAGGGCGTGTCTCATACAAAAGTCACGAAAGCAATCCACGTAAAGCGTTCCTGGAATTGATAGAGAGCGTCGACCTGAATGCGTACGACTACGGTATGCTCACCGGACGCAAGTTCCGCGACCTTGTAAACGCAAAGTCCATAACCGAGCCGGAAAGCGTCGAATACGCGCTACGGTTCATGCGGGAAACGGACGGAAGCGCGGCGGAAAAACCGGGCGCGGTGGCAAGTTTAGGCTCGGAAAATTTCATCGTCTACGGACTCGACGGCGACGGGATGATCTGCGCCGTCGAAACCGGTAACAAATGCGCAAGCGGGACGGGCGAGTTCTTCCTCCAGCAGATACGGCGCATGAACGTTACGCCGGAAGAAGCGGTGGAGCTTGCCGCGCAATCGGAAGAGTTTAAGGTATCAGGGCGGTGCTCGGTTTTTTGCAAGAGCGACTGCACTCACGCGCTCAATAAAAATATTCCCATCGGGCGGGTAAGCGCGGGGCTTTGCCGGATGATGACGGAAAAAATCCTCGACCTGCTCGAAAAAATCCCAAACAAAAACCTCATAGCGACGGGCGGGGTCACGCACAACGCGGTCATCATGAAAATGCTCGAAGAGCATGTAGACAGCCTGCGAGTTCCCGATTTCGCAAACTGCTTTGAAGCGGTAGGCGCGGCGTTCTATGCGCTAATCAACAAAACTAACATAAACATCGACAAAAAAAATATCTTCATAGACGGCGGAACATCGTTCACGTCGCTCCCGCCGATTGAAAACGGGAAAGCGCTTGTAAAGTTTGAAGAAACCGCCACGCAAAAAGCGGAAGCGGGCGACGAACTGATAATCGGTTTGGACGTGGGGTCGACTACGACGAAAGCCGTGGCATTGCGCACGAAAGACAACGCGGTCGTCGCGTCTGTTTATTTGAGGACAAACGGCAACCCGGTAAAGGCGTCGCGGGAATGCTACGCGGCAATTTTGGAACAGATTACCGTACCCGTTAATATAACAGGATTAGGGACGACCGGATCGGGACGGCAGATTGCCGGTTTGCACGGCGGGACGGATGGCGTGATAAACGAGATCATCGCCCACGCCACGGCGGCTTCCTATTTTGACAAGGATGTCGACACCATTTTTGAGATTGGCGGGCAAGACGCGAAATATACGTATCTGACAAACGCGGTCGCTTCCGACTACGCGATGAACGAAGCTTGCAGCGCGGGCACCGGATCGTTTCTCGAAGAATCGGCGGGCGAGACCTTGGGAATCGGCTACAAGGAAATTGAGGGGATCGCCATTCAAAGCAAGCGCCCTCCAAATTTCAACGACCAGTGCGCCGCGTTCATAAGCTCCGATATACGGACGGCGTCTCACGAGGGCGTCTCGAAAGAGGACATCGTCGCGGGGCTTGTTTATTCCGTGTGCATGAACTACGCCAACAGGGTGAAGGGGCAGCGCCCTACCGGGAAGAAAATTTTCATGCAGGGCGGCGTGTGCTACAATAAGGCCGTTCCGCTTGCGATGGCAAATCTGATCGGCAAAGAGATAATTGTCCCCCCCGAACCGGGTTTGATGGGGGCTTTCGGCGTCGCGCTTGAAGTCAAAGACCGTATTGAGAAAAAACTTTTGGAGCCTGCGTCGTTCGACTTAAAAACGCTTGCCGACCGCGAAGTCAACTACGGTAAGAAATTCGTCTGTGGCGGCGGGGCGGAAAAATGCGACCGCAAATGTGAAATCAACACAATGATAATCGATGATAAAAAATACCCGTTTGGCGGAGCATGCAATAAATATTACAATCTGATACATCATGTACAATTTGAAAAGAGCGAATATGATGATGTCGCTATACGTCAACGCATGGTGTTTGATGATTTCGCGGCATCGTTAAATAAAGTTGCCGGGCAGGCGGGCGATATTGTTGACGACGCCGCTTGTAAAAGCGGGCCGCTAACGCCAAATACAATTAAAACCGTAGGTATCAACCGCGCGTTTCTGACGAACACGTTTTATCCGCTATATTCGACTTTTTTCACATCGTTAGGGTTGGAGATATTACTGTCTCCATGCGTAAGCGCAGACGGCATGAAACGCAAGCGTTCTTCGTTTTGCTATCCGGCGGAGATTGCGCACGGCACGTTGCACAGTCTGCTTGGCGCTAATCCGGATTTCATCTTCCTCCCCAAACACGTGGAACTTTACGTTGAGGGAATGCCTAACCGCAGGAAAGAGTATCAGTGTACTTGCCTGCTTCTTCATTGCGAGCCCTATTATTTGAGGAGCGCGTTTAGGGATATGCTCGGCAAAACGAAATTGCTTTCTCCAAACATCGACTACTCGCAGGGGTACGAGACAATGGAGGATACGTTTGTGGAGCTTGCGTTAGATTGCGGGTGCGACGCGGATCGGGGCAAGGCCGCTTTTCACACGGCGCTCAAAGCGCAGCGCGCGTTTTTCGCGGCGTTAAAAAAACGCGGCGAAGAAGTTTTGAAAAAATTGGAAGAAGACCCGTCACGTGTCGCCGTGGTTTTATTCGGACGCCCCTACAACGCTTTTGCCGACGAAGGGAATTTGGGCATCCCCGCGAAATTCGCTTCGCGCGGTGTGGAGGTTATCCCTTGGGACATGCTCGACTATACGCAGGAACCGTGCTCTATGGAGATGAACTGGGCGATTGCGCAGAATCTGCTCAGAGCCTCGAAAATAGTTTCGCGCCACCCGCAGTTGTTCGGCGCGTTCATCACGAATTTCAGTTGCGGGCCCGATTCTTTTGTTGTGGGTTATTTCAGGGACATAATGAAAGACAAACCGTCGCTAACGCTTGAGCTTGACAGCCACACCGCCGACGCCGGGGTGAACACGCGCATTGAGGCGTTTCTCGACATCGTCGCGCGCTACAGGGCTTTGGAAAAACCCGCGGGCGACAGCGCGCCGTTCCAAAAAGCATATATGGAATACGGACGCAAACCGATGTTTGTCGCGTCCGACGGTACGCGCGTACCGTTAAATGACCCGCGTGTGCATCTCCTCTTCCCGTCTATGGGCGAGTTGACAAGCGACGTGTTTGCCGCGGCTTTCCGCGGGGCCGGGATCCGCGCGTCGGCGATTCCCGTTTACGACGCGGACGTGCTCAAAGTCGGTAAGGGCAATTGCTCATGCAAGGAATGTTTGCCGCTGATTTTAACAACCGGCGGATTGTTATCATATCTATCGCAACGCAAAGACACAGACGAATATCTTGTTTATTTCATGCCGACATGCGGCGGCAACTGCCGGCTCACACAATACAGCGTCTACATCCGCGGCCTGATCGACAAGCAGCGCATACCGAACGTGACGCTGTTGTCGCTGACAAACGATAACGGTTATGCGGGGCTTCAGATAAGCGCCGTACTCAACGTACTTAAAGGCACTATTGTTTCTGATATCATGGAAGACATCAAAAACGCGCTTTCCGTGCTGGCGAAAGATAGAGAATCCGCGATGAAAATTTTTGATGAGGAATGGAAGAAAATCATCGCGCTGTTCAACGCCGGTAAAACATCGTCTTTGTATAGGCTATTGAAGGGCGTTGCTGCGAACCTGAAAGCGATTCCCCTTAAATATCCGCTCAGTGAGGCCAAAGTCGTTTCGCTGCTCGGAGAAATTTTTGTGCGTCGCGATTATTTTTCCGGCATGGACTTAATCGACCGTCTAGAGAAACGGGAAATCATAGTAAAACGCGCCCCTATGTTTGAGTGGCTCGAATACTGCGACTGGAACGTAAAGAACGGAATTTTTGAAGCCGCTTTCGATTGGAAAGGCACGTTGGAGTTCAAAGTGCGGCGGATATTGCAATTCCGCTACGAAAAGAAGATAAAAAACATTCTCGCCAAATCTGGGCTATATACGTATGAACTGACGGAGATGGACAAAATCATAAACTACGGCAAGGAATTTTTTGACACGCGGCTAACCGGCGAAGCGATTTTAGTAGCCGGAGTGTTTTTCAAAGACATTCTCCATACCACTCACGGTTCCATACAGATCGGCCCGTTCGCCTGTATGCCCACAAGAGTAACGGAAGCGGTGTTGAGCGCGGAGGGTACGGTAGAAAATAAGAGAGCGCTCGACAAAAAGGTAGTTGGTAGCGACCATACCCGCGGCAATATAAACACGCTGCCGTTTTTATCGATAGAGAGCGACGGCAACCCGTTCCCCGCGATTTTGGAATCGCGGATAGAGGCGTTTTGCCTGCAGGTGGAAAGGTTGCACGAAAAAATGAACCTAAAATCCGCAGTTGAACGATAAATGGCACGTAAACGTCATTGAATTGCAAGTAGGTAGCTTACTGATTACCGCTTCAAAAGGCATCCCGGCAGGGATGCAACCAGGGATGCAGGCTTTTTTTAAAACCCTTTTTTTTAAAATGTGTCGCCTAACCCCCCGATACCGCTCCGTAATGTTTGGGACAACAAAGGGTTGTTTGAGTGGGGAGGGCGATGTTCATTCGGGCGTGGTTGGGGGGATGTTGCAAAAGCTGGCAGGTTTAAACCCAAATTTTCCATTAGGCTGTGTTTTTATTTGGTTCGACCATAGATGCTTTCCATAGTCTCTGTATCCATAGTCTTCGTTTCATTTGTACTGCCATTTTTATTACGGTATTCTGCT
>JAITUP010000038.1 GCA_031286265.1 Chitinispirillales bacterium
CTTTAAAATCAAAGTCTTTTTTTGGTGACAGGGGCTCCGCCCCCGTAACGCCCCCATTTTAAAACCGAATTACGCTAAAACCCGTATCCTAAAACCCTACGGGCGGGTGTAATGCTAAAATCAAAACAAGTCGATAGGGTGGTTTTGTTTTTGATTTTAGCATTTTTACCCCGATAGTATGCCCACATGTCCCCCGTAAGCGGTCGCCGCTTATGGGGGACCGCAGGGGGACTATCGTATCGGGGCGTTACCGGATGATAAACTATGCTCGAAGTGAGTGAGGATGTGCAGTGTACATCCTGCCATTTGATTGAAAGAGGAAACTTATGAGCCCTGTCCCCAAAAAACAAAGCCAACCTCAATAGATAATTGAGGTTAATTACCGCCGGGTTAATAACACTCTAAATATATATCAAGCCTGCATGATTTAGCTATTTTTTGGTGAAAATTTAGAGCAAGGCGGATATGTTTTTTAACCGCTAACCATCAACCACTTTTCCATAAAATCATCCAGTTCTTTTTTTAATCTCGCTATTGTTTCCGATGCTGAATGCAGTAATTCATGATTTAACGCATTGTTTGGGTCATTTAAAATTAATTCGTGGTCGGATATTTCAAATTCACGTTTGATGATTTCTTGTTCGAGTTTTGATACTTCACGGTCGCGTTTCTTTCGCTCCTCTCTTTCTTTAATTCTGTTTTCTTTTGTCTCCCTAACATCATCATCAATCAACTTTTTATTTTTCAAATTGGCTGACGATTTGGTTTCAGCATCTTTAAAAAGTGTGTCAATATAATATCGATAATCCGAGAGATTGCCGGGGAAATTCCGAAAAAATCCCGTCCTCACTTCAATTATACGTGTGGCCAGTCGCGATATAAAATATTCATCGTGCGATACGAAAAGTATTGTTCCACCGTAATCGGCCATAGATTCAGACAGCATTTCTATTGATGATATGTCGAGGTGGTTGGTAGGCTCGTCGAGCAAAAGAACGTTCCCCGGGCTTGCTAATATGGCGGCAAGCGCAAGCCTTGATTTTTCTCCGCCCGATAGTACTTTCACTTGCTTCTCTATGCTCGTCCCGCTGAACAAAAATGCGCCGAGCGCGTTTCGGATATAATTTCTGTCGGTAGACGAGGCCGTTCTCGCGACTGTGTCATAGAGCGTGTCTTCACCGTGCAACTGTTCAAGCTGATGCTGGCCGAAATATCGCAGTTCCGTATTGTGCCCTAAGACCATCTCGCCGCTCATTGGTTTAATCATTCCAGCCAATAATTTTAGGAGCGTAGATTTTCCCGCGCCGTTTGGGCCGATTATCGCTACTTTATCGCCTCGGCGTATTTCGAGATCGACATCGTTCAGCACGATATTATCGCCATAGCCCGCCGTGCAATTTTTAAGCCGCAGCGGGACAGCGCCGGATTCGCACGAACAGGTAAATGCAAAGCGGATCGTTTTTTGCTCCGCCTCAAGTTCCGGTAATTCCGCTTTCAAATTTTCAATCATCTTGACGCGCGACTGCGCTTGCGTCGCCTTGGTGGCCTTAGCTTTGAAGCGCTCGACAAACCGCTCCGCGCTTGCGATCTTCACTTCCAGATTTTTTATACGCGCCTCGGCTGATGTTTCTTCTTCGCGTTTCGCGATTATATATCTATCATAATTACCGCTAAAAACACGTACCGATCGAACCTTAACATCCGCCGTATGAGTACACATCCGATTCAAAAAATCGCGATCATGGCTAACGATAAGCATCCCGCCCTTGTAGGCTTGCAAAAATCGCTCAAGCCATATCAGTGAGTCCATGTCGAGGTGGTTGGTAGGTTCATCGAGCAGCATAAAATCGGGGTTTTGCAAAAGTAACCGCCCAAGGACAGCCCTCATGCGATACCCTCCCGATAGATTATCAAGCGGCCTACACCAAAAATCCTGCGGAACGCCGAGACCGGCGAGAATCATCTCAGCACGTGATTGAAGCGAAAAGCCGTCATGAACACGCATCTCTTCTTCAAGCTCGTGTATCCTGCTGAGCGCGCCGGCATCGCCGCGGACAATGCCGTCCGCGGCGTCTTCCAGTGCCGTCTCGTAGTTTAAAAGATGGTGATACGGTTCGAGAACCGTATCAAGCGGTGTAGCATCAGAAAGCGTTTCGACCTCCTGCGGAAGCCAGCCGATTGACAAATTGCCGGGGATGACGACCGCACCTTTGTCCGGCTGTTCAATATTCTGCATCATCTTGAGCAGCGTAGTTTTGCCCGATCCGTTGGGCCCGATGAGCGCGGTACTGCGCTTTTCATTGATGCTGAACGAGACGCCATCGAAAAGAATCTTATCACCGTATTGCTTTGATATGTTGGTAAAAGAAATCATTTGCTCCTACGCTTAAGCCAAATAAATCCGCTCCAAAGACGACACCGATACGTTTTTCTTTTTGTCAACCGCCTCAATATAATAACGGACGTCGCCAATTCCCTGCGGTAATTTTACCGTATAGTATTCACCGGTTATCGACGGGGAAGTTTGGGACGGATACGTTCCGCCTTTCATTGGGATTTTTTCTTCTTTGCCGCCTGTTCTTAAAACAAGATTTACGGACGACAATCCCGACACATCGTATACGAACGTGTGTACCGTTCCCTCTTTATCCGCGTCTTTCAAACAGCCGTGCCCCCAAGTTTTGCCGCCCGGATTTTCAGGCGTTATCCAGGGCGGGAATATCACCGGCCCTGTTTTATCGGCGCCGGACGATATGATTTTGTCAAGTTCGGGACGTATGAGCGACATGGCGGCGTTGGCCGCGTCGGTGACTTGGCGGTCCCAAATTTCCTGCCCCGTCCAATACCAGTAGCAACTTGTCTCGGCAGTCAATAATAAACGCATCGCGTGATCGACTTTGCCGTTGCTAATGCCGGCGTCCTGTACCGTGTAGATACAATTCTGCAGCGCGGTTAGCACCGCCCACGAGTTCAAGTCCGGCGAATACGGTTGTTCATACATGCTGAACCATTTGCGAAACTGCGGGTCGCCGTTGTCGGCGCCGGCCCACGAGCCCGGCTCAAGGTGCACCGCGTTTTTAGGATCGGGCGGGAAATCGGCCAAATAATCATCAACGGTACAAAGTTCAAAGCGGCTGTCGTTGCGTAGCCATTCAACCATCCGGCCGGTGTTGTGGCGATAATAAGAATCTGCGCCGCCGCCGTGATTGTCGCCGTCCGAATGGAGTAGAAAAAACGGAGGGTGCTTGGGATCAAACGTGTTTGTCTGCACAAGATGGTCATAAATTTGCCCTAGAACATGCTCATACTGCAACGCTCCATAGCCGCCGCGCGCGTCTTCGTTGCCGATGTAGCGTTCGGCGGGTATGCCGATTATTTTGTGAACCGTCCCGTCAACATCCTCATACTTAATATATTCAGGCCGCAAGAGAGACGGGTTGATGTGGCTTGGCGCCCATACGTTCGTCAAGCGCATCCATCCGTCAAGCGCTTTATTTTCCTGTTCGGCCGGGTTGGGCGGGAGCATTCCCTCTTCCATGCCCGCATACGGATAGTCTTTACACGCTCTGTATCGATGAATCGAATCGTATATGACGGCCTTGACCCCGGCCTTGTTGAGCCACGGAATCATCCTCACATGAAACGCGGTTTCGGGAGGGAAGAGCGTGCGCGACGTATCGACGCCGAAAGTGTCCTTTATGATTTGGCGGTGCATTTCTATTTGTTTAACGATGTCGCGTCCCGGGACAAGCGCCATCAGCGGATGGAAAAATCCGAAATCCGTGAACGCCATTCTTTTCCCTTTAGCCTTACCGTCTGTAGCGGCGTCCGCGATTGATCTTAGCGCGTTGCTCCATCCGCCAAACGCCCCGCCGCACAACCCGTCCGCCGCGCATCGGTTGAGCTGTTCGATGAGCGATCCGCTCCAGCTTGTCGACAACCCGCCGCGCGGAAGCCCGCCGCCGATATATTGGTCGACGGCGTCTTTCAAGAACTGGGTATAGTTGCCGGCTCTTGAACCGAAAATGCCGTCTTTTTCACCGTCCCAATAATGCGTATCGGCAGCACGATAGTAGGGCTGGTGCATGTGTTTGTGAATGCCGAAGTAAATTTTTACATTGCCGGATTTTTTCATAACAATTCCTCATTTTTTTAAGTTGCATGTTAATTTTTTACTTACCCAATGTAAATTCAAACCCGCCCCTGCCATTGCTTCTAACGCGGCCATATCCGGGGGCCGGAATGTGTATCCCCGCTATCAGCCAGCCGTTAGCTTCCGCCATTTCCATCAACTGCCTGCGCCTTGCCGCCGCCGCTCCTTTGTTGATGTCAAAACGCGCGGATTCGTTGGGGTTTGGAAACTGTAAGGCCGCCGCATGCAGAAAGTCGCCGGCGATTAGCACTTTTGTACTTCCGGCGCCAATCAAAAACGCGGTATGCCCCGGCGTATGCCCAGATGCGTCAACAGCCACGATGCCCGGCGCAAGAGTGTCGCCGAATGAAAATGTCCTGTAGCGATTGCCGTATACCCCGGCGATATTTTTTTGCAGTTCGGAGTTCGGCGTTGCGGGGTCGTTCCAGTAATCCCTTTCCTTTTTGGCGATAAACACCGGCGCGTTGAAATTCGCCGTTCCGTCTTCTCTCAAGAGCCCGCCTACGTGATCGCCGTGTTCGTGCGTGATTAAGACAGCCTCTATTTTAGACGGATCAATAGTCCCGTCTTTTACTGCGTTTCCAAAACCGGCGTCTATCAAGTAAGTTTTCCCGCCGGTTCTCACCAAAAAAACATGCACCGCAGCCGGCGCTTTTCCACCGGGCATATAGCGCAGCCTCTGCTCATTTGTAAGCGGCCCGTCAAACAGTTCAATGTCCATCTCTCTGCCCGGCATCTCGTCGATCGCCACAATCTCAATGCCGCAATCTAAAATTAGGGGAGGCGCGGATTTCGTTTGAGCAACCGACGCCGATAAAAATAAAAACGCGCCCAACGCGGCTTTTGAAACGATACGAAACATAATGTTACTCTCCTTTATGGTTAGACTTTAAACAAATATACTATAATACCATATGAGATTAATAATATTTTGAAAAATAAATTTATTTGACGGGCAGCTTTGGAATATAGTATCTTCGCTATGATGAAGGAAAATTAAAAAATTTGACGAAAAAGCGCTAAACCACTAACGCGATTTCAAGTTTAATATGAAAAAACATGAATAGAAATCTTGAAGAAAGCATAATAGCCGCTATGGACGGAAGCGATATAAATTTTGCAAAATATTTACCCTATAGAGAGAGTATGAAATATTAAATGGCGAAATAATTCCGGCAATGTTTGTTATATGTAAAATAATTATTTGACGAATCGTTTTGGAATTATAGTATTTTATTATACGCAATACAGAAAATATCAATAAAACAAAAGGAGAAGCAAAATGGAGTACATCGTCACAGAAAATCACAGATCGGAGTTCCCAAATCCGATAACACTGAAGCAGGGGGAAAAAGTGATTATCGGAAAAACATCCGAAGAAACAATAGGCGAAACACCATATGATGAAAATTGGCCCAATTGGATTTTCTGTACGAAAACGGATGGTTCAAATGAAGGATGGGTGCCTAAGCAGATAATTGAAAATAAGCAGGGCTATGGAGAAGTCCTTGAAAATTATTGCGCCAAAGAATTGGATATCGATGAGGGAACTATTGTGGAAGGGATAAGGGAGCTTAACGGCTGGCTGTGGTTGAAAAATAAAAATACAAATGAAATCGGATGGGTGCCGATGGATAAATTAAAAGTTTTTGATTTGTGAGTATGCTATGACGTATCAACGTATGCTTGTAATCCTAAAAATTTTCGAAGTGGGGGATAGAAGTATAGATGAAACCGATAATTGAAGTCAAAGATTTTGTAAAAAGGTATGGTAATTTTACGGCTGTGAAAAATGTCGGCTTTACGGTGGACGAAGGGAGCATTTTCGCGTTTCTTGGCCCGAACGGTGCGGGGAAATCCACCACTATCAATACACTGTGTACCATTTTCGACAAGACCGAAGGTACGCTAACAATCGACGGCAAGGATGTGAGCACACAAAAAAATCAGGTGCGCTCCGTTATCGGTGTGGTTTTTCAGGATTCGACGTTAGACAAAAAAATGACCGTAGAGGAAAATCTCAAAATGCACTGTGTATTTTACAAAGTGCCGAGAAGCGAAGTTGAGGAGAGGATACAATTTGTACTTAAATTGGTCGACTTGCTGGAATGGCGGAAAAAAATGGTTTCCGCACTTTCAGGCGGCATGAAGCGCAGGGTTGAAATTGCCCGCGGGCTGATTCACTATCCCAAAGTTTTGTTTTTAGACGAACCTACCACAGGGTTAGACCCTCAAACCCGCGCCCATGTGTGGGAATATATACAGCGTTTGCAAAAAGAGAAAAACATTACCATTTTTCTCACTACCCACTATATGGATGAAGCGGAAATATGCGACAAAGTGGCGGTTATGGATCACGGAAAAATCATCGCTTACGATACGCCCCTTGAATTGAAAAAAAAGCATACCAAAGACAGAGCCTATGTTACTACCGTAAATCCCGCCGTTTTTGAAAAAGTTCTCGACAGCCAAAATATCCCCTACATCAAAAAAGAACGGTACCATCTAACCGACGTCGGCGATAAGACCAGGCTGCTCTATGCGTTATCCGAGTGCCGAAGCGACATAACAGATATAGAGATCCGTAAAGGCACGTTAAACGACGTGTTTTTGGAGATTACCGGCAGAGATATCCGAGAAGGGGGCGGCAGCAGATGAGAGTGATATATGCGCTATGGATCCGTAACTTAAAAATTTTTGTGCGCAACAAGCCGGCGCTTGTGCTCAATCTTGTTTTCCCTTTCTTTTTCATTTACGTTTTTGGGGAGATTTTCCGCAACGACGCTATCGAAAATCATATAACATATATGCTGGCTGGGATTATCATAGCAACGGTTTTCGACATTTCTCTGCGGGTTTCCACCACCACCATAGACGATATAACATCCGGCTTTATGAAAGAGGTGCTGGTTTCACCCATATCGCGGTTAGCTATTGCCGCCGGGCAGTTTGTCTCTTCGGCTACGGTTGCGACAATGCAGGGTTTGATTATTTTTGTGGTGGGTTTTTTCATAGGGCTTAGAGTAACTTCTCCGCTGACCGTTATCTATGTTATTTTCGCCATGATTTTTGTGGGGTTGGTGTTTGCGGGTTTTGGACTCTTGATCGCCACAAAAACCAAAAACATCCAAACCTTTCAGGCGGTAAGCATAGCTGTAACAATGCCCATGACCTTTCTTTCAGGGGCTTATATCCCGTTATCCCTGTTGAACGATGTTCTTACCGGTATAGCGTATTTTAATCCGATGACCTATGCGGTAGCTTTTTTCAGAACAATCGCCCTGGAGAAAACAAACTTGTCTTTGGTGGAAATGGTAAATGAGGGCTTAGCTTTTGAGATAGGCCGGTTTACTATAGCCCCTATGGCTTCAATGCTGATTTTATTAGTGTTCGGCACCGTCTTTTTGGCTCTTTCCACCATCACTTTTGTAAGAGTGGATTTTTCAAGACTGAATCGCAACAAGAGCGATTCTATAGAATTTGAATAACAAACGGTTCAACCGGTAAAGCTGTAAGGATATTTTGACAATGGCCTTATTAGTTTGACTTTTTGCAGAATTTTAGTTTTTTAGGTTGGGAATAGTGAATGTTTGGAATGAAAAATAGATAAATTACATTTCATTTGTGGAGGTAAAAAATGGATTTACCCCGAAGAAAATTCATTAAAAAAGGCCTCGTAGCTATTGGAACCGCTGCTGCTGCATTGGGTGGTGCGGGCATTGTGCGCAATTTGTTCGCGAGTGGCACCGCTGATGAAGCAAACAGGCAAAAAACAGGTGAGCAAAATGAAAACATGCGTGAAGTAAACAGGGTAAGGTATATTGATCTAGAGCGCAGCGGTGAGCTTGAACGCCGCGAGCAGGCGCTTTGGGCATTGTATGATCCTTGCCGCCTTTGCCCGCGACTGTGCGGAGCCAACCGCGCAGCAGGTGAGCCGGGCGCCTGTTCGGTTGCCGCGCACTTCAAGGTCTCCTCTTTCGGGCCTGATTTTGGCAATGAACCACCGATTCGCGGCACCCGCGGATCGGGGTCGGTCTTCTTATCTAACTGTAACCTGTTATGCGTTTTCTGCCAAAACTGGCAAATCAACCACCGCGGCGACGGAGATGTAACCACCCACAGAGGGCTTGCCGACATGTTGCTTAATATGCAACGTATGGGTTGTCATAGCGTTAGCTTTATAACTCCTACGCATTTAGTGCCTCATCTTATAAAAGGGCTTCGGATCGCCATCGCCGGAGGGTTGCATGTGCCGTTGTGCTACAACACCGGTGGTTACGAATCGCTTGAAGTGCTTAGACTGCTCGACGGCGTTGTAGATATTTATCAGCCGGATTTCAAATTTCAAGACTCAAATATTGCCGCTCGTTTCACACACGGCGCTCCCGACTATGTTTCCCATACCGCCGCGGCCATCAAGGAAATGCACCGGCAGGTGGGCCCCCTTCACATTGTCGACGGCCTTGCACAGCATGGGTTGGTAGTTCGCCATTTAGTGCTCCCTGAAAATTTGGGCGGCGCCGATGTTTTAGTCCGCTGGATTGTTGACGAACTTGGCCCTGATACCCCCGTTAACATTATGGGGCAGTATTGGCCTGCGTTTAGAGCAAATGAATTTCCACCGCTCGACCGAAGGGTTAGAGAGAGAGAGTTCGCACAGGCGATGAGGTGGGCGCGCGCAGCCGGATTACAAAATTTTCATTGATTTAAAAATGTAAAACTGGAAGATTGTGAGTGAATAATTGTATGCGCCAATCTTACGAAATTAATAAAATAGCGAAAGAAGGAAAATGTGATAGCCTTATATTTTTCAGGAACCGGAAATTCAAAACATATAGTAGAGCTGTTTGGCCGCAATATGGGTGTTAGATGTTTTTCAATCGAAGAAGATATCAATTTCTCTCAATTGATCGCATCGAACAATACCGTTGTTTTTTGCTATCCGATTTACGGCTCCCGGGTTCCCAGGATAATGCGGGAATTTGTGAAAAAGTATATGGAATATTTAAAGGGTAAAAAGGTCATTATTTTTTGCACGCAATGGATATTTTCCGGCGACGGCGCAAGAGCGTTTGTTGACATATTTCCAAAAAAGTCCGTAGAAGTAATATACGCGGAACATTTTTTCATGCCAAACAATATTTGCAATTTCTTTCTATCGCCTCCGACAAGTGAAAAGAAAATCCCCAAATATATCAAAAAA
>JAITUP010000065.1 GCA_031286265.1 Chitinispirillales bacterium
AACCCTAAAATCAAAGAACAGCCCCTCCTTTTTTCGTTTGAAATCTGTCCATTTATACCCACTCTAAATGACCCCAAATAGAGCAAGTTTTGATGGAAAAATGATAAGAATTTGTAAAACCGATAAAAAGGATAAAACACAAATAAAAACGCCCAAATCGCGGGAAAAAGCACGAAACGGGCGGGAATAAGGATCAAGGTTTTTTGGGGGTACTTTATATGTAGTATATAGGTATGCTTGTGGTATGTAGGTTTGTTTATAGGATAGTATGTAATATATAGGGGGGGGGGGGGGGGGCAGTTTTGTCAAGAGGGGAAAATGGCGTTTTTGTGGTGTTAGCGGCGGTTTTTGGGGTGAAAGTAGTCATGTGCGCAAATATATAGTATATAATTATAAGTGGCATACAAGCCAATGTTAAGACAGTTTGTTCCATGCTTCCTGTGTTCCTTTATTATGTTTGAAAAAATAACATCGTCCTACAAAAACACCGACTCATCTAATATATATTGCGGCAATTTGAATCAGGTTTTTTTTTAAAACCTTTTTTTAAAAAACGCCCAAATGAACATCGCCCTATCCATTCAAACGACCCTTTGTTGTCCCTAATTTTACGTAGCGGTATCAGAGGGTTAGGCGGACCTTTTTTAAAAAAAAGGTTTTAAAAAAAACCTGCACCTCTGGGCGCACCCCTGCCTGGATGCGGAAATATTGAAAGGACACGTTTTGCTCTCATTTCCTACCTCCTCTTCTGACTTTTTTGTTCCAAGAAGTTTTTTCCCTTTGTGTGGAGATATCAATAAATTTTCAAATTTTGATCAAGAATTTCGACGTTTTCACCCTTGGGTCTTAATATTCCTATACCGCGGCACAACGCTTCCGCTTCTACTTTTTCTTCAAAAGACAGCCCGGCGATCCCTAAGTAAAAACGATGGTTAGCGTATTGCGGAAACAGGTGTTTGAAGTTGCTTATCTGTTTATCAACTAAATTTGTGATATCTTCCTTTCGCACCCTGTATTTTACTTCAATGAGGACGATAGCGTCTCCGTTATACATTACGACATCGTATTCGCCTACTACTTTCGTTCCTTCAGGTGTTCTCTGCGCTCTTTTTAGCCCTTTGTCGACTCGGTCAAAATCCATTCCGCCAAAACGCATGGAGTCGAACAGGGTATTATAGAAATACGTTTCGGAAAATTTTCCGTTGCTTTCGCCTATGCCTCTTGTTTCCGCTCGCAATTCATCAATTCCGCCAAACGTTTTATCCACCATTTTCCTGATTTCCGCGATAGTTCTGTTCACTTCCGCGGCATGCTTGTCGGCCTCGGCTTTGGCCTCGGCAGCACGCCTGTCAGCCTCGACTTTGGCCTCCGCGGCACGCCTGTCGGTCTCGGCTTTGGCCTCCGCGGCACGCTTGTCGTCCTCGGCAGCACGCCTGTCGGCCTCGGCAGCACGCCTGTCGGTCTCGGCTCTGGCTTCCGCGGCACGCCTGTCAGCCTCTGCGGCACGCTTGTCGGCCTCGGCGGCACGCCTGTCAGCCTCTGCGGCACGCCTGTCGGCCTCGACTCTGGCCTCCGCGTCCCTCTTCGCGGTGTCCGCCATTATCGCCCGAATTTCCGCTAACTCTCTCTCCCACCTTTCCATAAATCCGCCTCCCGCTTAATGTCGTTTACCCTTGGAATATACAATATCGCCAAGCGCAAAAACAATATTACGGTCATGGACGCAAAAATTACGGCAGGGACGGTTGGCAACCGCCCCTGCAGGCCGTGTCGTGTATATGCTTTACATTGTGTTCGGCATACGTAAAACGACTCTTTCTCCATCAACTACCATTTTCATAATATAAATCCCTTTTGGCAGCCGTGCCAAAGAAACGTTATGCATACCGCCGGTGAAGTTATGCCTGCCTACCACCACGCCGTTTAGGGCGAAAATTTTTACCTCGGCATTTTCTTTTACGCGCAGCTCAACACCCCCGCGGATTCTTCTGTACTGAATGCCGATATTTCTTGTATTAGACGATGGAGTGCCGCGCCTTACCGATACCGTACTTTCGCTGCTCCAGTCTACAAATTTCGACAAGAGACGGATATACGAGAGCTGGTAGGCGTTCATGTTTTCGGTGATTTCCCATGAATTGATAGGCCAGCCTACATTCGTTTCTACGTACATCTTCATGGGCGGCGTAACGTCTCTGTCGGGGATATCAACTAACTGACAACGCTGATCGTTTCCTATCCATCCGCACGTTGTGTTGCAGCAGTCGTCCCACGCGTATCTTGAGTTTGGCCCGCCGGGCATGAAGCCGGGAGCGGGGCCGGGGTTGGCGTCGGTTACTACGCTCCACTGTGTGCCTTCGCCAAACCATGTATGATACAGCGTCCTTTGGCTTCGCGCCGCGCCGTAACGCCCCATGTTTGTTAGATATACCCAGTTGAACGGATTGACGCCGTGGATATAGTGGAGGTAGCCTTCGGCCATACTCCTGAACTCCTGAGCGTTGACGCTTGGGTCGACCTGGCTATTCCACAGATAGAATGTCATCCCATAGTCGTTTTTGGCTTTGTTTGAACCCCAATTATAGTCGGCTACGAACGCGCGGTAGCCGGAGGTTGCGTAGGCGTTGGGCGCATTGAAGTTGCCGTTTCTAGTCATTCCCGTTATCAGCGCGCTTCTTATCGCGCTTGCCAATTCCGGGCATGCGCGCGGATGGTTGATGTAGCGCATATAGAGCAAATGAGACGTATGCCTGTAGTGATCCATGAAACCCGGGCCTCCCCATGCCGGCTGAAATAGCGGGAACTGCGTGAGGCTGTCTTCAACGAACGTTAGAAGGTTTTCGTCCTCGGTCAATTCAAAAAGAAACCATGCCGCGGTCAGCATATTTTCCAGCCGCCCGGTAGTCCGCCCAACGTGAGCGCCGCTCTGCCATGTGTTGTCGACAATCTCCTGATCACCGGCCGCCAAACCTACCGTATTGACACCCGGACACAAATGCGCATTCCAAGGCTGTCCGCAGTTATTGTGAAATATCGAATCGGGGTTAGCAAAGCCCCACTCCCACGCCCCTATGGCCGCCGCCGTCAAACGATTGACATAGTCGGTTTCTCCATCGCGGTCGCGGAAGAAACGGGCCGCGAGGGCGTAGGCCCTTGCCGCGCCGAATGTGGCGGTTGCGTTGGCCGGGCCGTAGAAACTCCGGCCGGTAAGACGCGACGGCGGAGACCCGGTGCCCTCATTATAGTTGCCGTTGTCCAAACCCTGAACGCTCAAAACGGAGCCGTCCTCATTTTGCATCCGCAACAGCCAGTCAAGCCCCCACATCGCCTCGTCGATGATATCCGGGATACCGTTGCCCGATTCGGGAATGCCGAAGTCGTCGGTAAACGCACTCGGGTTTTCTTCATACATCAGTATCATCTCGGAAATGTAGTCGGCCGTCCATTTTGTGTATTTATTGTAGTCTCCCGCGTCGAACCATCCGCCGCTCAAGTCCCTTTCCGTCGATGCGTCGTTTTGCCTGAAAAAGCAGCGCGTCTGCCTGTCCTGTTCAAAATTCATGGCGTCAGTCCACGCCGGATCAGCATAAGGGGTGACTTTCGCTATGCCCGCGCGCTGGTAATAAAACGTCCTGACCGCGGCCCGCAACACGTTGTTGTAGACGCCGTCGGCGATATTGAACGAGTATGAGCGGACATTGTTGGCCGCATCGAGGATATAGTAGCGTCCGGGCGAGGTTAGCGCGGAAAAGTCAAAATGCCAAATCCTGTCGCCGGACGCCGCGTCTGTCTGCCCGCCTCTAAACGGTACGGGAGCGCCGGTGAACATTGCCTCACCGGTTTCCACGTTGACAACCTGAAGCTCAGCGCCGGGGGTATATGCCGACGGCACGGGCGCGTCCGGCCCAAGCTGCGGAGCGCGGAGAATCGCGATTTTCTTCGCCTGTTCGCGGTAGCCGAACTGGTCTATCACAATGTTACCGGTCACGCTCTGCGCCTGCGCCGAAGCAGACGTCAATAAAACGGCATACGTCATAGCGGCCGCCATCATAAAAAATGGGGACTTGACATTCATACGTAAACCTCCTATCACAAAGATAAAGGAAACAAAATCGAAAACTTGAAGGAGCAATATTAAATCAGCGTCCTAATACATAACATACTATGAAACACGTCACTGAATCATCATTTTTTTGCACTATCATCCCATAGCCCGTTCTTTTGGGTTTCCAACCGTCTTTAATCTAAATTTTCCGTTAGGATTAGGATGCTTTTTAAAAACAGTAAAATCTTATGAGACGGCAGCGATTTTTTTGTTTTTGGATTTCCAGCATATTATTTTAGCGAAGTGAGGGTAACGTAAATGGAAAAAATCAATATCAGGCGGGCGGTAATATCGGACCTCCCCTATTTATATGAGATATGCCTGAAAACTGGGGATGCCGGTAAAGACGCCTCGGATATGTTTTTTGATCCATACATGATGGGCCAATATTACGCCGCGCCATATCTCGTATATCCGGAGGGAATTTGTTTTGTAGCCGAACATACGCACCGCCCTCAGGGTTATATTTTGGCAGTTCCGGATACTATCAATTTTAGGCGATGGATGGAAGAACAGTGGCTCCCGCCTATCAGGAAACGATACGCTCAACCTCTCCCGCCGGAGTTACTGCGTTCGGAAAAAGAAAAACGCTATATTGATATTTTCCACAAATCTTTGCTCCCGATAGATCTGACCGCCCAGCCATGGCTCACAGATTATCCGGCACATCTTCACATTGATTTTTTACCGAGCATACAGCGGAAAGGCATTGGGCGCATTTTAATAGATACCATTTTCAACGAGCTGATACAAAAAAAAACGCCGGGCATTCATCTCGATGTAGGCTCATCAAATCCCGGCGCAATAGCATTTTATAACAAAACCGGTTTTTCTACAATAAAAGAGCACGAATGGGGGCTTACAATGGGGAAAAAATTGCTACATTGATTCTACACAAAAGCGATTGCCTCCGTCTGCTCGGCCAGACACGCCCGCTACATCCACCCGTCGTCTACTCCGCCGCCCGTCGTCATTTTCAGTTTCAAATCGTTCGGGCTTGTGGCGTTCAGGAGCGCTTCTTTTTCGGTGATGACGCCTTTTTTCAACAGGTCCAACAGCGCCTGGTCGAATGTTTGCGAACCGTATTGATCCCTGCCTTTTTCCATGTTTGCCCGTATTTCTGACATTTTGGCGGGTTCTAAAATATATTCGCGAATCGCGGCGTTTACTACCATTATTTCGCTGGCGAGAACTCGGCCCGGGCCGTCGGCGCGGCTCATCAGGCGCTGCGAAATGACGGCGTTCAAGTTCGCCGAGAGTTGTATCCTAATCTGCCGCTGATGCTCCGGCGGGAAGAGGTCGATGATTCGGCCTATCGTCTCTTTTGCGTCGCTGGTGTGCAGGGTAGACATTACAAGGTGACCTGTTTCCGCCGCCCTTAGAGCCGTTTCCATCGTTACCGTGTCGCGTAGCTCACCCACCATTATCACATCGGGGTCTTGGCGTAGCGATGATACGAACGCCGCGGAAAAACTCTCGGTGTCTATGCCTATCTCGCGCTGGTTTACGGAGCCGAGCCTGTCTCTGTGCAGAAATTCTACAGGGTCTTCAATCGTTATGATGTGCGCTTCCCGGCTTGCGTTTATGGTGTCTACCATTGCCGCGAGCGTTGATGATTTCCCGCTTCCGGTAACGCCTGTCACCAAAATAAGCCCGCGTTGAGCTCCGAGCAGTTTTTCAACTACCGGCGGTAAGCCGAGTTCCGCGAGCGTCGGAATTTTGTTTTGGATCACACGTAGCACAAACGAGATGCTGCCGCGCTGCCTAAACACGTTCACTCTGAAGCGTCCCACATTTTTCAAGGGATACGAAGAGTCCGCTTCCAAACGGGTCGTAAACCTCTCGTACATCATGGGGCTCAAGAACTGCTTCGCCATCCTTTCGGTATCTTCCGTGGTAACCGGCGGTATGTCGAGTTGCTTGAGCTTACCGTCAATCCGAACAAGCGGCGGACGGCCGACCTTGAAGTGAACGTCGGAAGCTCCGACGGCCACTTGTTGCGCCAATACTTCATCGTAGTTCATGCTCATGCTAATTATCCCGTTTTTATCGGTTTATTTTAATTGATATTTCAATATTATATTTCCATAGACACGGCGATAACCTGCTCTATCGTCGTTACACCCTCTAAGGCCGTTTCTATGCCCGCTTTTCTTATCGTTTTCATTCCTTCCTTTATCGCCTGATCCTGTATCTCCATCGTCGACGCGTTCTTCAGGATCAGCTTGCGGATGTCTTTTGAAACCTCCAACATTTCGAAAAGCGCTACTCGTCCTGAAAAACCGGTACCGTTGCAACTTACGCATCCGGTCCCTTTGTAAAGATGTTTCACTTTCGCCGCGTCGAGGCCTAAAGTCTCTAACAACTCCGCGTCGGGTTCGTATTCAACCTTACAGCTCACGCAAATTCTCCGCACCAACCTCTGCGCTATAATCAGGTTTAGCGACGAGCTGAGAAGCAGAGACGGGATGCCGATGTCGGTGAAGCGCACGATGGCGCTTGCGGCGTCGTTTGTGTGCAGCGTAGAGAATACCAAGTGGCCCGTCAACGCCATTTTTATCGCGATGTCGGCGGTTTCGTGGTCGCGTATTTCCCCAATCAGAATGACGTCCGGGTCTTGACGCAGAATAGACCTTAACGCCGCTCCAAAAGTCAAGCCGATTTTTGTGTTGACGTGGACTTGGTTTATTCCTTCCATGTGGAATTCCACGGGGTCTTCCACCGTGATTATGTTTTTGGTAACGTTTTTCACGGTTTGCAGCGCGCTATATAGCGTCGTTGATTTTCCGCTTCCCGTGGGGCCCGTTACTATGACAATGCCGTAAGGTTTTGCTAATTGCGTTTTGAAAATCCGTTCGTCGTGGGCCGAGAAACCAAGGTTTGCGGTACTCTTATCAAACGCTTCTTTGTCCAATATTCGCATTACAACTTTTTCGCCGAAAACCGTCGGCAGTATTGATACGCGGAGGTCTACCTCGCGCGATCCGCCGACTTTCATGACCATGCGCCCGTCCTGCGGCAACCTGCGTTCGGCAATGTTCAGGTTGGATAGGATTTTTATGCGCGCCACAAGTGCGTGGTGTGAGCGTTTGGGCGGAGACATCACACGCCGCATGTCGCCGTCTATCCTGTAGCGAACAACGACTTCGTGTTCCTGCGGTTCTATGTGTATATCGCTCGCGCGATCGCGTATCGCGTTTGTTATAAGGACGTTTACGAGTTTGATTATACCGAGTTCGTTTGCTGATGAGGAGTCGTCCGCTTCATCTTCTTCCTGCTTTATGAACTCGATTTGATCGTCCATTTCCTGCGCTATACGCGCCGCGTCGCTTTGTGTGGCGATGTCGCGGTAGCAGCGTTCCATGGATGTCAGGATGTCGTCTTTTTTCCCGAGTATCGGCGTGATTGTCAGGTCGGTGACGTCGCGCAGTATGTCGAGCATTCTGAGGTCGAGCGCGTCGTTTGTTACGACGATGAGTTCGTCGTCTTTTTTCTCAATCGCGAGACAGTTGAAGCGCCGCGCGATGTGCTCTGGTATGAGCGCCGCGATGTTTATGTCTATGGAAGCGTAAGCGTTTGATTCGGCTACGGTCGTTCTCATTTGCTTGGCGAGCGCGGAGAGCTTCTGGTCTTCGGTAATCATGCCGAGTTCAATGAGCGCGTCGCCGAGACGCATCCCCGAAGTTTCCTGGAATTTGAGCGCTTCGGCGAGGTTTTCCTGAGTTATCGCTTTGCTGTGGATGAGCAGGTCGCCGAGCCTCGCCATAGGCGCTCCGCCCCCCCCCGCTTCATTGCCGGCAGAATCGTCTTCGTCCGGTTCCTTGTCTATGACCGCCTTTTGCACCGCCTGCGTAAATCGGTCGAGCAGAATAGGCATGGAGACATTTTCATCTGAAGCGAGAGTGCCTTTGGCTCTCATGCTCTCAAGCCTATTGAACTCCATCGCGTGAGACGCGCAGATCACGTAAGGCTTGAATTTTCCTCCCTTAATCTCGGCGACGGCTTTGGTGTATTTGGTCAACTGTTCCGAATCATCAAGAATCGCTATAACGAGTTCACACTCGACATTGCGGACTTTTTCCAAATCGCCGGTATATAACTTGAGCTCTCGTTCCAGATCGAGCATATTGACAAGGGTAGTTACATGCTCAAATTCTTTCTGCGAATATCCAAGCAACGCGATCCTGAATAAATTGCTCTTTTGGGCGGCCATTCCTTTAGCATTCCTTTTTTGAGATTAATGTCTCGACGGGACTATTCACTAAAAACCGTCTCTCCTCGACAAGCACATTCTGAGATCGTCGTGATCGGAGCTTGCAAAAAACGCGTCTTCTTCTGTGATATCCTGGTCAAATACGGCCTCGGCCAGCGCGTTATTCATAGACTGCATACCCCACTTGGATCCCGTTTGAATGACGTTATCAATATTGTGAATCTTGTTTTCCCTGATTAACGCCTTAATCGCCGATGTCCCAATCATTATCTCCATTATGAGCTTAACCCCGCCGCCGATTTTCGGCAGAAGCATTTGCGTGAGGACGGCGTTGAGACTCATGGCAAGCTGCGTACGCACTTGCTGCTGCTTGCCTTCGGGGAATACGTCTACTATACGTGACAACGTTTGCGAACAGGAGTTGGTGTGCAGCGTCGCCATGCACAAGTGACCGGTCTCCGAGATCGTGAGAGCCGCCTGAATAGACTCCTGGTCGCGCATTTCACCAAGCAGCACAACGTCCGGGTCTTGGCGCAACACACTCTTGAGCGCGGCGTGGAACGATTTGGTATCGGAGTATATCTCGCGCTGTTCAATCGTACAGCTTTTATGCCGATGTATATATTCGATGGGGTCTTCTATGGTAATGATATGCTGCTGCCGTGAGGCGTTGATATGGTCTATCATCGCCGCGAGAGTGGTTGATTTTCCGCTTCCCGTGGGACCGGTAACAAGTATGAGCCCGTTCGGCTTCTCGCACATTTCCTGCACGATAGGCGGCAGATTCAATTCATCAAACGTCTTGATGTTCATAGGTATTCGGCGGAACGCGGCGGATACCGCGCCTCTTTGCATAAATACGTTGGCCCTGAACCTCGACAACTCACGCAGACCGAAAGAAAAATCGGTCTCCCAGTTATCTTCAAGCGCTTTTTGCTGACTCTCGGTCATTATCTGATAACATAATTCCTTCGACCTTTCAGGCACAAGCACCTCAAAATCAAGCGGAACGAGCTGCCCGTCTACCCTGATCATGGGCGGCTGCCCTACACAGATAATCATGTCGGACGCGCCGCATTCGGTGGCGACCTGAAACAAATCTCTAATGTGTTCTATTTTGTTTGGCATAATGTTTGTTAATCCTCCAGTCTACCGGCTAATTCCAACTCATGAGCCGTCGCGGGCCGCACGGCCGGCGAGGCCATCGCGGGCTGGTTAGGCTGCTGCTGCGGTATCATCAACTGGGACTGCTGCCCTCTGCTGCCGCCTCTGCCTCTGCGCCCTCTGCGCTCTTCACGGGTGGGGGCCGTAGCGCCCATACGCATCGTCATATATTTCGAGATTTCCGCCGGATCGTTGATAATTCGGGGGACTACCTCTATTATCAAATTCGTTTTTCTGCTGTCGTTACGCTTGTGCTGGAACAATAGCCCGAGTACCGGAATGCTACCTAAAACAGGCACTCTGTAGGTAGTCGTGGTTTGCTCTTCAGAGAGGAGGCCGGCTAGGATTACAGTTTGTCCGTCTTCCACGCGCACGGTCGTGTTTGTCTTACGCGTTCTCACGACGGGGATGGAACCTCTCCACTCAACTATGTTCGAGACTTCCGGCGAGAGGGTCAATGTTATCTGATTCTCGTCGTTTATGTGCGGGGTCATGCTGAGCAACACACCCACGTTTTCTTTCTCAATTTGCTGGCTCTCTCCACCGCCCGCTCCGCCGATAGTGTATGTCTGGATAACGTACGGTACAATTTCCCCGATGTGGAGCGTCGCTTCGCGGTTATTGGTCGTTGTGAGCTTTGAGTCCATGAGGACGCGCCCGTCGCCGTTTTGCACCATCAGGCTTATCGCCGCGGAGATGTTCACTCCGCTGTGCATTATCTGGCCGCGGCCGCTACGCCCGTCAAATTTAAGCCCGTCGCTCAAAGTCTGTGACGGAACATTGAGAACCGTTCCGACAGGATCGCCCGGGCCGCCGCCCAACATATCCCACCTGATGCCGTATTGATCAAGCTTGCTCATGCTAATTTCAATGAGCCTCGTTTCGAGCAAGACGAGAATGTGCGGTTTGTCGATAGCGTTTACAATGCGTTCAATTTCCATAATCACGCGCGGGCTGGCGTATATGATGAGCCGGTTACCGCCTTTGTCTACCGTGATATTCGTCGTCAGGTTGGCGAGCGCGGGCGCTACCTCTTCGGCTTTCGCGTATTTGAGTTCCACAACGTAGGCCGATAATCCCACATCCTCTTTCAGCTTGTCCGGTTCCGCAATCAGGATGGAGTTCCCGATGATCTCATAGGATAGCCCGGATGCCCTGACAATCAGGTTGATGGCCTCTTCGAGCGGCGTGTTGTTCAGCATGATCGTAATCCGCTCCCTCTGAACGCCCTCGCCCACAACGAAGTTCATGTCCGAGCGTTCGCTGAGCAGGCGCAACACTTCCGACAAACTCGCTTCCCTCGCGTTCAGGGTAACAGGCGCCCTCAAGGCCGGATTGGTATTAGACGAAACAATCGGCGAGCGCCTGTCGTCCGCGGCAAGTAGCGCGGATTGAGCGACAAGAAGCGCGCACATCACGCAAATAATTTTTTTCATCGACTTCTTCAAGTGACCTCCCTCTTCTATGTATTAAAGTGCTACCAAATAATTTTCAACTCACAACAACACACTCAACCGAACCCCGCCCATACACACATTACCTGGGCGTTCTGGTACTGCCTCCCATAATACCGTACACAAACCGCTCCGTATCGCTTTCCATGTGAATCTCGGTACTCGTGACTCTCGTTACGCGCCTGCCCGCCACTCTGTCGCCCACGTCCACCGAGAGCGAACGGCCGCCATCCGTTATTATGGCCGTGTGCGCGTTTCGTGTGTGGTCGAATATGATAGCCGTCAGACGTACCGGGTCCACCGCCGCGGACGGACGGGGCGCCTGTGTCGCCTGTCCGCCGCTCATCCTCGCCATGAGTTCCGCGCCTCTGCGGATGATGTCTTCTTGCTGCTGAGCGGCCACTGCGCGGGTCGTTCCGGTCATGGGGTCTTTGTTCCCCGTAAAGCCGAAAGTGGCCTGCGCGGCGAGCATATCCTCAAGATTGGCCACCATCTTGATAAATTGCTCATCATAGTCCGTACCCATCGCTCCGTGTTTTTCACGGACGGTATTGTCAAATTTCTTCTTCTGAGCCCCGCTGCACTGCAGCATAACAATACCCAAAAGGACCGCCATCATCGAGGCGTAGACGTAAGGCTTGTACCTGCCCATGAATGTCTTACTTTTATCTTTCATAATTCAGTCCTTTACTTCGGTTTCAAATTTTCGTTTACCGATCCCACGATTCGACTCGGATACCGCGCCGCGCCGTCCGACAACCGCACTTAGGGCAGTGATGTCGCCGGACGGCGTGGCGCGGTATCCAACCGGGTACGCGTACTTCAATATCTATCAACCTCGTATCGGCATTACCGAATACGTATTAACCCGCATCCTTACCCGTATACCTCTATGCTCGGACGCTAACCTGTCGGTGCGCCGCCCCTGTTGCTGTTGTTGCTGCTGTTCCGCTATTTCATCAACCTCGAAAGACTCCATGTTAATGATCATGCGGCTGTTTTCAAACTTCGCGCCCAACTCGCCGAATTTGAAAAAATCGCCCTCAACCTCAACATCGTAGCCGTAGGTCGTCACCCTGTCCGTGACCACGGGCGTTATGGGTTTAACCGACACGAGCTTCAACTTCAAGTCGTTGACGAAAGTCGTTATAGAATCAAAAAACGCCGTCTCGTGATCGGTCTCCGAACCCGTGAAATTCATGTTCCGGAGTATCACCTCGCGCACATGGTTCAAGTCTTCATGCAAAATTCTTGCGGTAGTCAATTGGTTGGAAACCTGCAACCGTTCCGCGTCGAGCTTTATGAACTCTTCCCTGTATTTCGGCAGATGGGCTTTATCGGCCCAAATAACCGCCACAAAGCCTACAACAAGCGCCAAAATGACAAACGTGCTTGGTGGAGTCTTTTTCTTTTCTTTACCGTCTTTATCCTGCTGCATCATCTCCGCCTTGTCCCCCTTCTCATGGAATTGTATTCAAAATTGACGCGCTCGCGCGATACTCCGCGCCCGCTACTGCCAACCGTTTCGTCGTTACGCTCCACCGATCTCAAAAACGTAGTGCTGAAAACGTTCGAAAAATTGGTATCGGCGCGCAAAAGATTCAAGTACTCGTCGAGAGCCAAGAGCTGCTCCTGCTCATCGGTGATATAACCGAATCCGCCGACTGTGAGGGTCTTGGTGTTTTCACGATACGCGAATTTCGTAATCCAGTATGATATGGGGTCCTCATCCGGCAAATGGGTCGCCATAGACTGAAGCACGCGCGTCCAATATACCCTGTCGGCAAGGAGTGTGTTCAAAAGCTCTATATCCGCCTTGTCGATGACCACGTTCGCGTCCTCCTGACGCCTCATCCTTTCATAGTTCTCAAGCTCGGTCCGCAACGCGGCAATCCTCCGCACTTCATTGGTGTTCACACGCTTCATAGACGACATCCGCACCATAGTAGAAAGGCCGCACAACAAAAGAATGCCGAAACAGATAGCAAGCATCAAGAGCAGACGAGACGTATGCTGCGCGGTCTGCTGCTCGGCAACACGAATCGATCTGACAAGATTCATCCGGTACATCATCATAGCGTCATAAACCCCTTTTTAGAAATCAAAATCAAAGTCCCGCACCACACACAAGCGGCGCCGCCGCTCCTAATCTCCCGACTCCGCCAACAACCGCCTCATCTCTTCCGCCTGCATCTTCTTTTCCAGCGCCTGTAACCTCTTTTCATCGGCTATCGCTTCCGCCTGCTTTTTCTTTTCCTCCATCAACATCCGCTTCTCTTCCGCCAACGCCCTCTTTTCTTCCGCCAATATCCGTTTTTCTTCTTCCTGCTGTTTCTTTTCCTCCTCAAACATCATTTTCTCTTCATTCAGCATCCTCCTCGCCTCGTTCTGCTGTACTTGCAGCCTTCTGTCGTCCGAACCTCTCCTCTCATTTACCGGTACGGCCGACAGACCTATGTTGTCGTTCTTGAATTTCTTGGCACTGGCGGCCGCCCCGGCCGTCGCGCCCTGCCCCATTCCCTGCATGGCCAACGCTATGGCCAAGTCGTATTTGTCTACTCCAAGCGATTTGGGCGCTCTCACAAGCTGCCCCGTATGAATCCGTTGCAACTCATGGCCGACGCGCGTACCGAAAGCCTCAAACGCCGAATGCGAAGCATGGTTACCGATGAGCGCGACGCCGGAAATTTGAGAACCCTTAAACGTATTCTTATAGTAGGTAATCGATTTTGTCACTTCCGTAGCCAAAGAGTTCATTTGCATGGTCACGTTTGAAACCCTGCCCGGAGACGTGGGTTCGGCCCCGGCCGCCGCTCCGGCGGAGGCGACGATTTCGCCGATGTTGAAATTAAACGAACGGTTGAAAAACGGATGCTTCCCACCGTCTATGACAATCGTGCAAGTGTTGGAACTAAGGTGAAGAATAGCGTACGTCTCCTGAGCGGCGACGGCCTTGGGATCGGCGGAACGCATCGCCCAAAACGCGTTTGCAATCGATATCGGCAAAATTTCCACGTGAGAAGGACGCAGGTTCGCCTTGGCGTATGTATCAATATGCTTGGAAAGATACGAATTGGCCGCGGCGCTGACCATCACGGGAACCCCGCCGCCCCCTTCGCGGCCCGAACCCGATTCCGTCGACAAAAACTGGTAGTCGAACGTCGCGACGGTAGCCTCAAAAGGCATGCTCTTGCGCAATTCCAACCTCAACATGTTAGGCATCTCGTCGTCCGGCAACCTGCGGACATCAACCTGAACCGCGTAAGTCTGCTTACCGGAGAGACACGTGATGACGAAGTCGGTAGGTTGTATCTTCAACCTGTCGCGCAATCCCTTGAGCGAGGCGACTAACTGCGCTTCGTCGGTAAAGTTGCCGGTTTCTTCCTCCGCGCCCAAAAACTCCCAATCGGGAGCGCGACCCCAGCTACGAGGGGGGTCGAGGGCTAAGCGGACGGCGCGGATGGAGGCGGAGTCTTGGTCGAAGCCTACGAATATTTGTCTTCTTTTTTTTGCCATAACCTTTAAATGTTTTTCCTTTTAGATAAAAGGCTTTTTTTTAAAAAATCTTTCTTTTTTTTAAATCTTTTTTTTTAAAATCTTTTTTGGGGACGGGGGGTACCCCCGTAACGCCCCACCTAAAACCGAACTACCCTAAAACCCGTATCCTAAAACCGACTACGGGGGATAAAATATCTCCGACTTTACTAAACTGTCGGGGTTGCTTCAAAAGCCTCACCGTCATTGCGAGCGTAGCGAAGCAATCTATCCGTTGATGTCTCGAGCTACGAGCCGATAGATTGGCTTCGCCGCGATAAACACGGTGCTTCGCTACGCTCGCAATGACGGTCTTTGAGACAGCCATCCATTCACTTTGATTACAGCCCGTCTCCCATCCAAAACCCGTATCCTAATACAGCAACAAAATTCACCACTTTGTCACTATACCCTTAACCACTTAAATTCGGTTAGGGAGTACTAGTTACAGCTAGAGCCGGCAGGCCTAAACCGCACCGATTGCTCCGCAAAACTAGGGGCCCCAGTTGAAGCGTTAACAGTTATATTCTCGCCTGAGACACCAATTGTGTGCTTGTCCGTTTCATAATGGAGATTATACGGCGCCGCCCCAAAATCTGTAGCAGCGGTGGGGCAAGCTCCCGTTCTCCTCCAATGTGTATTCGCTGCCGCCGCCGCCGTTTCCGCAAGGTTGTTCGCGGTGGATATGCGCGCGTCCATTACGTACCCGTTGTACATGGGTATGGCGACTGCCGACAGTATCAGCACTATTACCGCCACGACGATTACCTCGACAAGGGTGACACCCTGCCGACCTTTGTCCTGAATTATCTTTTTCATTTTACAGTCCCTCCGCTTTTAAGTTTTACGTTATAAAAAGCACAGGTTACCCTGTTTCTCGCAACGTTTACTCTTCAAATTTAAGCGCCGCCGATGGCTTGACCGATGGTGAACACCGGCAAATAAAGCGCTATCAACATACCGCCTACAATAGCTCCCAATATCACTATCAAAAACGGCTCTATTATCGATGCTATGGAATCTACCGTGTTTCTAATTTCCCTGTCGTAAAATTCCGACGCTTTTCTCATCAGATCGTCAACTTTTCCGCTTTCTTCACCCGTCGCTACCAACTGTGTCACCAGCGGAGGGAACTCTCTCTTGTTCTTTACCAGCGCCGCGGACAGCAGTTCACCGTTTTTCAGATCGTTATATACCCTTTCGAGCACCTCGGCGTAGAACTTGTTGGCTACGGCCGCCCCGCCTATCTGCGTGGCCTCAAGTATCGGCGTGCCGCTGTTCATCAAGAGAGACATGGTGCGGCAGTAGATGGCTAAAATGTTCTTCCGCAGTATTATGCCGAATACCGGTACCTCTAAAACATACCTATGGAACAGATATTTAGCCTTGTCGACCATCACAAAGAGCGCCGTGAGGCCTATGCCGAGCCCTAAAATAGTTAAAACGACAATCACCGCGTTATACCTTATCGCATCGGACATAGCTATCATGATTAGCGTGGGGGCAGGCAAAGTGGCGCCGAAACCGGCGTACATATCCTTAAATACCGGGACAAGAAAGATTAATACCAGCGTAATCACAATGGTCACGAATCCGGCGATGACGGTGGGGTAGCGCATGGCGGCCTTTACCTTCGCCTTCATGGCCTCCATATTTTCCATATAGTCCGCAAGCTGGTTCAACACTTCATCAAGCGCCCCGGCCGTTTCCCCAGCGCGCACTACCGATACAAACATGTGGTTGAATACCTGCGGGTGTTTCGCGAGCGCGTCGGAAAAAGTCGAACCCGTCGCGAGATCGTCGCCAATTTGCGTGAGTATGCGCTTGAAAGTGTGTTTTTCGTTTTGTCCAAGCTGCTCCACCGCGCGCGGCAACGCTACGCCGCCGTTAACCAGCGTGGCAAGCTGCCGTGTGAAGAAAACCGCGTCTTTGTAGGGCACCTTGTTCTGCTTGGAAAGTAGCCAGTCGTTGGCCCTGTCGGCAAGCGAGCGCTCTTTTTTCGTACCGTCGAAGCTAAGTTCGTCTATGGAGACGGGTTCAAGCGCCTTGGCCTCAAGCCGCGTCATGCAGTCGTCTATAGAGTTAGCCTCTACGGTGCCGCTCTGCATCCGGCCTTGATCATCACGCGCTTTGTATGCGTACTTTGGCATAGTGCCTTTCCCACCCCCGCCGCAAGAGCGGCTATTTTCACGGTAATCGCGTATACGCAACACAGCGCGCGCACGCATACGCTTCAAAATTTATTACTGCTTCCCGTCAATTCAATTCCCGGTTTCCCACGCTCCCCAGTCTTCATCGTCCGGCTCGCGTATGAGATCGTCCGCCATTCTCTCCTGCCTCCATTTGAGATCGAGGTAGGCGCGTGTGTGCGTGCCGTGGCGCGGTGAGCCGCCGCGCGGGTCCTTCATTATCATACCGATTTGCGTCCAAAGTGAAGTGTTCGAGAACGCGTTGTGGTCGCTCTGGTTGTCTAACGCGAAAGACGCGCCTAAAGTAAGGTACGCGCCGCTCTCGCGCTCATTGAAAGTGAGAGAAGCATAAAGCCGCATCTGATCCCATGATTCGAGGCTGTCGGCCATGCTATGACGCACGGGCGGCTCCGGCGTGGTAACCAGCGGCGTGCCGCCGCTGACGGGGGCATTTATGGTCCAGTAACGATATTCCGTTCTGTTCTTCCTTAAGATATTAAACGTATAGAATGAACCGCCCAATCCGATGTCGGCGAATCTCCCAGCGTGTACGACGACTCCAAAATGAGGTATGTGCAGTGTCGCCGCCGTTTCTCCCTCCCAAATCCGCCCGTTGAACTCTCTGCTCGGGCCCGGGGCATCAGGGGTAGCCGGTATTGGCGGATCGCCCGGAACCCCGGGAGTCCCCGGAACCACCGGGCCCGCGACTTGGAAAGGTAAGACAAGCTCCTGCCTTGCCCTAAGGTAGTATATGTCGTATCCCGCGGTTAACGACAGGAAGTCGAGCAGCTTGGGTAAATACAACGCGCCGCCGCCGGTGAAGGCCATGCCCAATCTGGTGTCGTCGACCCGCTCGCCGTCAGGTAACTGTAGACGGTGCCCTCGTATCAATTCTCCTCCCACGTACTCGCCCCCTATGAAGACCTCCGAAGGCCTCTGGTACAAGTGGCGCGTGTTGCTCCCCCCGATCCCCGCCGAGAAGCGCACGAACGGTATCGGCGCGTAGTGCAGACGTAGGAAGTGCGCTGTGAGAGCCGTCGAGTCGAACAGATAAAGCCCCTCGTGCCCGTGCAACATCCCGGCGTATTCGGCACCGAGAGAGAAGGCCGACATGTTCTGTATCGGAACAGTTCCGTGCGAAAAAGCGGCTATGCACAGAGTGAAAACTGCAGCTTGTAACAATTTCTTCATCTTACGACCTTTCCCCATAGAGAGCGTTTTAAGCGGAACGGCGCGTCGTCAAATTGTAACCCCGACATGCTAACTCCGCATCGACATCTATATACCAGTATAATATTATAAAATTCAAAATGCAAATAAAATATTAAAATATCAAAAAACAAGTATATTCTATAGTTTTAACAAAAAATGGTGCCGAAGCTCGGAATCGAACCGAGATGATGTTGCCATCGGCGGATTTTGAGTCCGCTGCGTCTGCCTGTTCCGCCACTTCGGCTTTTGAAAATTAAAGCTTTTAAAGTCAAAATCAACGTCAAAGTCTTTAAAGTCAAAACATATTTTAAAGGGGGCTGTCTCAAAATCCGTCATTGCGAGCGCCCAACCCACCCCGTCATTGCGGGCTTGACCCGCAACTTGTTTATCTCGCCGTAAGGCAATCCCCAACGACAAGATTACATAGGGAGATTGCGGGTCAAGCCCGCAATGACGGCTTTTGAGATAGCCCCACGGACCTTTTTAAAAAAAGGTTTTAAAAAAAGCCCCCAACCGACAACACTAAAAACAACACTAAAAATCAATATAAATTACGGGTAAATTAAATGTTACTTTTTTTTACGAAAAAATAAAAAAAGATTTTATAAAAAAAACTTGCTTTTTTTGAAATAGTGCCGTATATTATAATTATAGTACGTGGGCGCGTGCCGTTTGCATAGGGCACAGGTGCGCAAAGGGCCGTGTATGGCGCCGAATGAGGCTTTCTGCCGCGCGGACACCAAATAAAAAGGGCTTTGGGGAGGATGCTATGTATCAAAAAGTAAAGAAATCGGAGGACGGGTTCACGCTGGTAGAGCTGCTGGTCGCGGCCGTGATAATACTGATTTCAGTGGTGGCGGTGGTGGCGGTGGTGCGTAAAAGCACCGATATGCAGATCACAGACCAGCACAGGAGACAGGTACGGGCCGAAATGGTAAGGATTTTTGAAACACATTTCAGCACGTTTGCGCCGGCAGGCTATACCATTGAAGCCAATGGCGCCGTTAACACGACGGTTGTCTTTCCAGACACCACGGGCGGCAACATCGTAGCCGATGCCAATGTCACCGGCGAAGGCCTGACCTTCCAGCTTGTCACCCCAAGAAGAGAGGGAGACGCCATAGTTAACGATGAACTCCCGGTCGTGTTCACCGTTGCCGGAGCGCGCGGCATGACACCCCTCAATTTGGGGATGCCTGCCGGTCCTCAGGACATAATCTTTCACGACATCACAATGACGGCCACGTGGACGGAACGCGGCGGCGCGGACGATACTATTGAGCTAACTAAACGACTGGCGGCCACACCATGACAATAAAAAAAACAAATAATAAGGGAATAACCCTCGTAGAAGTAATAGTGGTCGCGTTGCTCATGTCCATACTCGCGATAGGCGCGTTTTCCATATTCATGATGTATATGGATTCACTGCGCGAAACGACGGCGCGGCTGAAACTGCAAAGGCAGTCGGAGGCGATTTTAGACGAATTAGCGTTTAGAACGCGGGACGCTACGCTTGTTTTGAGGATAGAACCGGCGACCGTCTCTGATATCCCGCCTAGCCCGCCCGTTGCCGCGTTTCCCGGAAATGCGGCATTCCCGAATCCGGTAGTGCAGGTAACGGGAATTGAAATGCGCGATAACGTCGATAACAATAACAACGTCTTGTACAGTTTCCGACTTAGAGCGGTAGCAAACTCGCCTTTTAGCATTGTGGAAGTGGATAGTGCGGGTGGGGGCAACTGGACTGAGTTCAGAATTGACGAAAACGATATCCAAGTCGTCACGGCAGGGAGTTTTTTCGAAGTCTCAAACAACAGGAAGCAGGTTAGAGCGACTCTAACGTTAGGAACCGAAATAAACAATAGGGAATATTTTTTACCCGTACAAGGAGCTGTCCGATGCAGAAACTAACTCAAAATCTGGTCCAGCGTCTAATAAAAGACGAAAAGGGCTCAACAATCGTCGGCGCGGTGGTGATATGCGCCATCATGGCCATAGGCATATCCGGCCTCATGAGCGTCTCCCGCAACACTATCAGCCAAGAGGCCGACGCACACAATGAGGTGCGGGCGTTTCAGGCCGCGGAGGGCGGGTTGCTCATGCTCGCGAACTGGGCCATGCAAAACGATGACGGGCCGGCGTTGGGCGAGGGCAACCTTACAATAGACGATATTCCGGTTACCGTTGAAATAAGGAGGCCTGCGGATTGGCCAATCGGCCCTGCAGCCGATGACCATAGGTGGTTGCTCAGATCAACCGCGGATTTAGCGGGGGAGCGGGGGTTGGCGTATATCAAGAGATTGGAGTGGAATATGGAAATGTTGCCCGGTGTTCCGGGAGCCGGTGCTGCTGACACGCTGGACCAGTCCGACTGTGATGTCCCTGACCCAAATAATACGGGACCGAGCCATATAGTACATGGACTTGGGCAGGGCAATTATATTCCGATTTGTATTCCGCCATACGAAATATCAATTTGGTTAGAAATTCCCCCCAAACCAAACCATGACTATGATGACAATTGGAGATTGGGGGCTGTCGTGGGAGTGGAAAATGTGAACGACGTTTTCTGTGATTATACACTCGGTTTAGGAGGGAACGGTCAGCATATAAATCCTATGTGGGGGAATACTCCCGATGCGCCTAATAGCGACGCTCGAAGGGATTATTCCACCGACCTGGATAACGATGGGTTCAACAGGCGTAGTGTGGAAGTTTCTTTGTGGGGCGGCACTGTGACTACTGGTGATAACGGCAGAATGAGCTGTGACCACCGCTCTAACGTAGATCGTGGGCAGCAGTCCTCTCATGCCAACTCGTTTATGCCGAGAAGAGGAAATTTTGTCGGACCGATAACCCTACGTTCGTTTATGGTAGATGCAAATGGTAACGGATTAGGGGTGAGAGGTCAGATAGTCCTCAGAGATCATCAAGGGCACTTCCGGGATTCATGTGACGCCGGGGATTGCTACGCCGTCCCAACAGACGGCGAGCCAACCCTCACCGCAACCCGCTGGAATGAATTTAATGACGTAAGGCAGTAGTAGGATCATCTGGCAATCAGTCAGGGCGGCTACTCCCAAGCCGCCCTATTTTTTTTGTTAATCTTTCGCGTTGTATTCACGTTGTACCTAAAAAAACACTATTCTCACTCGACTAACCTTAATAGCATGGGCGGTTGCTATTTGTCCATAAGAAGAAAGGGCGTTAAATTATGTCGGAGCAAAGAAACGGCCCTTCGCTATTTTGTGTGGGTTTTACCCCGGAGGGGTTTGATATCGGTAGCGGCGGGTTGGCGGCCCAACGGGACGCCTACCTGCCGTTATAATGTTTGATAAAAATCACCAGCACCCCGGATTGGGGTGCAACCAAACATTGGGAGAAGCGATAATGTCAACGTACACGCAAATTCATATTCAAGTCGTATTTGCCGTAAAAAATCGAGAACATCTGATTAACAATAGTTGGCGAAGTGAACTCTATCGATACATTACCGGCATTATCCAAAATCATGGACACAGGGTTTTGGCAATAGGCGGCGCTGACGACCACGTACACATACTGTTTGGTTTCAACCCGACACAAGCGTTATCAAACATCATGCGTGATGTTAAGCGTGATTCGTCCAAGTGGATCAATGAAAATAAATTCGTACACGGCGCATTTGGCTGGCAAAGCGGATACGGCGCGTTTTCATACAGTAAGTCGCAGGTTGCCAATGTAGTAAAATATATTGGAAATCAGGAGTCACACCATGAAAAGCATTCTTTTTTCGATGAATACAAAAAGATCTTGGACGATCTTGGAATTATGTACAAGGAGCAATATTTGTTTACATAAAGCGACGTTTGGTTGCACCCCATCCGGGGTGCTGGGAAATTCTATTGGATCCGATAACGGCGGGTAGGGGCGCGGCCCCAACCCGCCGCTACCGATATTTTACCCCTCCGGGGTAAAACCTTCGCTCGCAATGACGGTGTTGCTGGCTTTTGAAACATCCCCCAAGCCTGATGGAGAATTTGGGATGAAATAGCGAAGTGCTAAAATTTTAAAGCCATGTGTCATCGTTCCGAGTATTATATTTCTAGAATGGTAGTTGAGCAGTTGGGCACTTCCTGCGGATAGCAGTGGTAAGTTGGAGGACTGGTTAAAGTTTATTAAATCTAAGAAACGGGAGGAGTTTATGGTGGTAGCTGAAAAGAGCAGGCATATAACCCGTGCCTTGGAGGAGCTCGAAATGATGAGCGGGGACGAGGCGACTCGTATGGTTTACGAGTATCGCCTGAAAATGATTCGTGACGAAAACGCGAGAATGGACGATGCTGTTGAGAGAGGCTTGGAAAAAGGTAGAATGCAAGGCTTAACGCAAGGAATCGAAGAATTCTACGCACTAATCAAAAAAGGATATGCGCCGGAAGAAGCAAAGAAAAAATTGCAAACAGCCTACTATAACGGCGGGTAGGGGGCGCTACGGCAAGAAGCGCGTCACAAAAAACATCTTCTTTTGAGGAATATATTTAGCTTGATGATTGAAGCGATGGGGGACGGGGCTGTCTCAAAAGCCGTCATTGCGAGCGCCCAGCCCACCCCGTCATTGCGGGCTCGACCCGCAACTTGTTTATCTCGCCGTAAGGCAATCCCCAACGACAAGATTACATAGGGGGATTGCGGGTCAAGCCCGCAATGACGGCTTTTGAGACAGCCCCAAAACGTCAAACCCAAAATATTGCTCACAAAGCGTTTATTTTGCCTCCCGTAGGGATGTATCGCTTGGCTGAGTTACGCAGGTACAGCCTCGTCGACCTCGGCAAGGCTTTTTACACCAGCACGGGCGGCAGAGAGAACGGCATAACCTCTATCGGCGTAGTGATATTTGCGCTGTAAAAGACTTCCGTCGTATACATTGCGGACCTCTTCTATGCGAACGATATCTCCAAACCTTTTCACTTGTTTAGCCACCCACTTTGCGTGCTCATCTCGCGCTGAAGGTTTCAGGTATGGAAGAAAATCATTTACCAATCTCATATTTAACTCATTCATTTACTGCCTCCAATTTTAAAATGTCGCCCTTTCTGCCCACAACCTTAAAATACAATCCTCTGCCGAGCAATAACTCGGCTTCTTTCTCGTCGTACCCTGTATTATCTCCTATGTACAATCCCCGTGTCCCTTTTGGCACGTTTATTTCGAGCATGATAGAGGCTCGTCCGCTTCCCTGCACTTCATCCTTGAATGCCTGTGCTACATCACTTGAAACCGATGTGCTTGTATATGCTTTAAGCTGCTTTATATCTCCAATGTTCCAGCCTTCGTAATATTTTGCCTCATCCCCTCTAAAAGCCACGATGCACTCGCATCTCAGCAAGCGTCCTACTACGCTTAAACCTCGCGGCTTCGGCTCGCCGGCTGGGCGCTAAGCTTTGCCGGATTTGGAATCACACCAATACTATAATCATACGCGCCGAACTGACGTCATTAATTCTTAACGCAACGCAACGAACGCCCGTCGGCCTTACTAGCCCCGCTCATGATCACGCTGCTGACGCTCGAGATCATGATTTGGTACCACGCGTTAGTCGCACTGTTATTGGTGGTTTTTTACCGCATTCTCATCAAATTACCGTCTTCGTCGAAGTCGAGTTCCGTTTCGCTTTCAAACTCCGCGTTTTGGATAGCTTCGTCTAAACTGGCGTCTCTGACCTCAACGGTCGTGATGTTGCCGTCTTCGGATACGTTGAGAACCTTGTATAGAAAGCCGAGTTCGGCAAGCAGCGCCTGTTCGGCGGCGAGGATATCCCCAACCCGCGGGGTAGCTTCATCGGCTAAATTTCTGAATAGCAGTTTGCCATGAAAACTCGTGTCCGTAGCGGAGATTGTATCAATCCGAAAGAGAAATTCGTCTAATTCTCCTTCCTCAAAAACCAAAACGTCGTGGCCGTCTTCCGTCTTGCCCACGCTTTTTTCCCGCGGTTCAACGTCAGTCCCGGTAGACGTAGTCGAAGTATTATCACCCGGCCCCGTAACGGTTTTATTGGAACATCCGGCAAAGGTTATTGCAAGCGCGGCAACAACCAGCACGCAAAAAAGCACCCGCCCCTTTGCGCCTAACAAACTGCCAAACAATGCCTTACCCATGGGTATACCCCCTCTTTTCAAAAGTAAACGGT
>JAITUP010000121.1 GCA_031286265.1 Chitinispirillales bacterium
GGCGACCGCTTACGGGGGACATGTGGGCATACTATCGGGGTAAAAATCCTAAAATCAAAAACAAAACCACCCTATCGACTTGTTTTGACTTTAGCATTACACCCGACCGTAGGGTTTTAAGGGTATGGGTTTTAGCGTAAGTCGGTTTTAAAATGGGGGCGTTACGGGGGCGGAGCCCCTGTCACCAAAAAAGAATTTGATTTTAAAGATTTTGATTTTAAAGACTTTAAAGGCTTTGATTCTAACGTTGAAATCAATTGCCGCCGGGTCAATAATTTGGGTTGATATTTTCATAGGCATGGCGGCATCCGCATTCTGGCTTCACCCGTTGATTTTGATTTTAAAGCTTTTGATTTAATCCCCCTTTATTATATTTAAAACATTAAGGAGACATTTTAAGATGCGTTTCAAACCATGTATCGATCTTCACGGCGGCAAAGTTAAGCAAATCGTCGGCGGTACGCTGTCTGATGATTTGGCGGGCGGATCGCTTGTTACCAACTTTGAGACGGAGCTGCCGCCCGCGCATTTTGCGTCGCTTTACAAGCGGGAAAATTTACCCGGCGGGCATGTGATAATGCTTGGGCCAGGGAATGAAGACGCCGCTGTCAACGCGCTTGGCGCGTATCCGGGCGGGATGCACGTCGGCGGGGGGATAAATCCTAGTAACGCGCGAAAATTTATTGACGCTGGGGCATCGCATGTTATTGTTACGTCTTATGTGTTTAGCGGCGGCACGATAAAATGGGAGCGCCTCGACGAGCTTATGTCGGTCATTCCCAAAGAAAAGTTAGCGCTCGATTTGAGCTGCCGCCGTGTCGACGGTGATTATATCGTCGCTACCGATAGATGGCAGAAATTGACAAAAGAGAAATTGACCGCGCGATTGTTTGAGCGGCTGGCCGAATATTGCGATGAATTTTTGGTTCACGCCGCGGATGTTGAGGGGCTGAAAAAAGGGGCTGACCCACAGCTCGTATCGCTTCTGGCAGACATCTCCCCCATCACTACGGTATACGCCGGCGGCGTGCGTGATCTTGGCGATATGGATTTGATTGAAAAACTCGGCTGCGGCAGGATTGACGCTACGGTCGGCAGCGCTCTCGATATCTTTGGCGGGAAACTGCCGTTTGCCGATGTCGTTAAATGGCACAGGGAAAGAAATGCGGAATAAAATAAAATCACGTTTACCGACAGCCGTCATTTTTATATCGCTAATATTATTATCGTCGTGCGATAATAACGTTCAACGCAACCGCTTTTTTTTCCGTATGGATACAATGACGCAAATAACGCTCTCCGTCCCGCGATCGTTTGACGTCAGGCCGGTATGGCAATCTGTCGATTCGCTTTTAGCGCAGGCTGAAAACAGGTTTTCGACTGCGGGCGACAATTCGGAAATCAGAGCCCTGAACGAGCGGGCGTCAAACGCGCTTCCTGTATCGCCGGAACTTTGCGAGATGCTGAAAACCGGGCTTGCTTACGGCGATACGCTTGACGGCGCGTTCGACATCACCGTCTTGCCGCTTAAAGAAATTTGGGGTCTGTGCGAACAATGCGCCGACGACGATCCGCCGCCCGATTCAAGCCGGGTTGGCGCGGCGATTCAATATGTCGATTACAGGCGAATGCGTGTCAACGATGATTGCGATACCGTTTTTTTTGAATCACCGGATACGCGGATTGATGTCGGCGGGATTGCCAAGGGGTTTGTGTTGACATGGTTAGCGTCACTTCTTAAAGATAGAGGGATTGATAATTATCTGATCGCCGCCGGCGGCGACATCATAGCCTCGGGAAGCAAGCAAGATAAGAATCCGTGGCGTGTTGGCATACAGCATCCGCGAAATCCGTCTGAACTGATAGCCACGCTTCCGCTGAAACGCGGTGCCCTTGTTACAAGCGGAGATTACAGCCGGTTCAGGATTGTCGACGGCAACCGGTATCACCATATTTTTGATCCGTCGACCGGCTACAGTTGTAATCAAAATCAGAGCGTGACGATACTGGCCGACGATCCGGTGAGAGGGGATATTTTCAGCACGGGTTTATTTTGCAAAAACGCGGAGCATATCATAACATTCATAAACGCCCGTGACAATCTCGAATGCCTCGTTGTGGACTACGCCGGGAATATCCGCGTGTCGGACGGGTGGGACGCCGCCTATCTGCTCGAGTAATGCAGCCTCAGCCAGATTCCGTGCGTTGATGTGTGGATTGGCACGTCGAGTTCCGACGGCTGCCTCAGGGTCTGCCTGTATGTGTAATCCAAATTAAGGATGCGGCTGAGACGCCACGACAATGTGCCGCTAAACTCGAAATCGGGCTTATTGAGGCGGTGTTCCGGCAATATCGGGGCAAAAACTTTGAGCTCCCCTTCCGCGCTTGCGTATACGCCTATCCGTATGAGAGCGCCTATCGACGCCTGCGGACCGACCTCGAAAATGTTGATCTTGTCTTCCGGGTATAGCACCATACTGTTTGCCACCAAATCCTGCTGCTCCCGACGCAAGTCGGAATCTTGGGGATGGCGGTACATCACCCTGTCGCCTTCTATCACTCTGTATCTGTCGCCGTATCTTGAAAACGCGCCGCCGAATCCGAGGCGCGAGCGGAGTTCGAAGTATTGGCGTGTGGTCATATCTGCGCTCACACCCGCGCCGAGCTCTATGATGAGCGGGGAAAACGCGGGCTCAATCGCGAATGTTTGAGCGGTATCGGGCTCGGCGGCCGGATCAAGATAGTAATCGGAATTGACAAAAAGGAACTGCTCTTCCTTGTACCGCCTGATTCTCGTGTTAAAGAGCTTGCTGTTGAACTCCGCGCGAGCGTATGGGCCAAACCAGCTTAGCACCCTCCAAATATAGATACTCGACATAAGCAGTCGATCCGGGGTGTTAATCATCGCCTCGACATTTCTGTCTGTGATGTTCAGCCCTTCCTCGAGCCGTAGCCGTGTACTCCATTCCATCGGCCTTTTTCTATAGAGTATCCACGCGTCGAAGAGGGAACCCATGGTGAAAGAGCTTGCTTCTCCGATATCGGCTTCCGCCTGATGGTCGGTCTCCATGTTGAACTGCACGTTCACGCCGATATTCGCGCCGAAGCGCCAGTTTGACGTTAGCCTTGTGGTTGGCGCGAGGTGAATCGTCCCGCCGCCCCTGATGCGAAAATCCTCCGGGTCCTGTATGAGCAAGAAATTCGTGAACTCGCCGGGCAAAAGTCTCACGGTCACAAAGTTCGTTAGTGTGTTGTAGCTCTCGCCCACGCCGAGTATTTTGTATATCCCGGGTTTCAGTATCCACGCCCGCACAACCTCGCCAAGTTCGATACTGGCTCCGTGGCCGCGGCCATAGGGATCAAACTCGTCTATCCTCACGAGTTCGTACTCGCCTTTCAATATTATTCCCTGTTCGTCAACCACGTCTATAACGAGCCCCGACCAGTCTGGGATAACGGGCGTTGTGCGTCCCTCTTCCACCGTAACGTCCCGTACTATGCGCTGACGGAACGTGCCGCTTCCGAGCATAACCCTGTATTCACCCGGATTAAGAATAATGGTGCGCCCCGGCTCCCACGATCCTAAACGATAACCGTCCATGTCAAAGACTTCAACATCCGGTTCCGTATTGGTCTCGGTAAACCGCGGTATGAATATCCCGCCCTTACCGAACGGAATTATGACGTCGTCCGCAGACATCTGCGTCGCAAGCGGCGACGCGTGCCACGTTGCCATCACCGCGTCGAGCTGTGTGCGCACAGCCTCCCGCACCGCGTTTTCTTCGCTCTGTTCGTCGACTTCCTCCGTGTCCTGATTTTCGCGGCGCTGGCGGGCTTCAAAAATGTGGCGGTCGGTCAATTCCCGGCCGGGTAGTTCGGAAGCATACACGTCAAAAAACACGGCGATCATAAAGAGAGCGCAGACAGCGTTTATAAATGGCGATTTGAATATGTCGCGCCGCATCATTCCTCCAGTGTCACCGTGTTATCTTCCGAAATAATACCATCCGTGGTAAAATTCGGCTGTTCGACCGGAATAATGTCGTCTGTGATAAAACTCGGCTGCTCAATCTGCATAAACGCCGGCGACGCGACTTCGGGCGTAATCCCGAATTCGATGGCTAATTTTCGGTCGATGTCGGCAATAATCTCGGTAAAGATGTATTCTATTATCTGCGACAATTCTCGCACCACAAACACCGTTTCCTTGCGGTAGACTTTTTTGTGCAGATCGAAATGTCGGCTGTAGATCGTCGCGCCGTCCGAGAGCCTCGACATGTTTATGCGCAGGGCAAGGCGGGCGAACAGCACGTCTTCGCCGTCAAATTCCTCGAGCGCTTCTATGAAGCCGGTAATTTCGTAGTCCGGCCTCCGCCCCTCGTCGAAACGGCGCACAACCCCGCTAACGAGTTCCGCAGAGTTCAAGTGCTTGAAAAAAAGGTCGGTCACCATCCGTGCCGGCCTGACCGCCCACGATTTGAAATTGTAGTAGCGTAGCTCAAACGGGCTCGTGCGATACACAATGTGGGGACGGTTATACGCCTCTTCTATGGAAAAATCCCGCAGCCGTATCACGGCGGCGTATGGATTTTGCATAGTTCTGTTGTGCATTTTCGGCGGCGTATAATTGAGCAGAAAATACTGCCGCGCCGGAGGCCGGGAACACCCCGCAATCAGAGAGAACGCCAGCGTCAAACAGACGTAGACGATCGTCGCGGCAAAAAAAGCCCGCCCGATCTTCTCCAAGCGACCGTTCACCCTGCCATCCGTCCTTTGCTTTCTGTCTTCCATCATCTGCGATCCCTCTCTCTAACGTCGCCCCTGATAAGCAGCGACGGGTTTTCGGAAAGCATCCTCATCAACTGGTTCGCGCTCTCGGTGGCGTCTCTCAAATTTTCCATGGTCACCGAAAAATCCTCCCGCGTTTGCAACACCGTGAGGGTCAGGTTTTCCGTGAGCGCCCTCACCGTAACAAGCGTAGAATCGACCTGCGCGAAAAGCCCCGGAATATTGCTGTCGTCTATGCCCGTCTTAAACGCTTCCGTTATGTATTTAATGTCATGCGTGATATTCACGGCCGACGAAACCGCCGCCTGAACGGAGTCGATCACGACATGCACACTTGGAACGATGTCGCGAAGATCGCCGAAAAACAACTTTGCGTCTCCGGTCAAATCGGCGATGTTGTCTACCGCGATCTTTATCGATTGCAAACTGTCCGGGTTAGTGAGCGCGCCCAAGTGAAGAAGCAGTGTTTCCACATGCCTCGCGAGGGTATCCACCCTGCCGCCGATGCCATGGAAAAACGGCGGGCGCGTTTCAATCTCCCCGCCGGCCTTGAGGAGCGGAGCCTCGTTGGTGCCGCCGGTAATTTCTATGTATTTGAGCCCGGTTATGCCGATAAGCCCCGTTTTGGCATGCATATCGACACGCATGGGAAAGTTCTCGGCGACACGCATTTCCACTTTCATCTTGTTGATATCTTCAGGATAATACGACACCCTCTGCACCCTGCCGATGCTAACGCCGTTGAACTTGACAGACGCGCCCTGCTCAAGCCCTTGCAACGATTCATGCTCGAAAAACGCGATATACGTCTTGGTACGATGAGTTAGCTTCATGGCAATAGGCGTGATGATAAACACGGCCAATACGACCATGCCGATAATCACAAATACCCCAAGTCTCACCTTTTGCGCAGCCGTTATTGCCATATCGCCCTCTTCATTCACGCCGTTTCCTTGCGGGAGAAGAAATCGGCCACCGGCCCATCCTCAATCTCCCGCGCGTCCGTATACAACCCGTCAAAAAGAGTCTTACCCTTATGCAAAAATAGTATCTTGTCCGCTATTTTCTCTATTGAAAATAATTCGTGGGTCACCACAACCACGGTAATACCGAGAGTCTCGCGCAATTTCAAAAGCAACGAGTCGAGACCAGCACTCGTTACGGGATCGAGACCCGCGCTCGGTTCGTCGCAGAACAAAAGCGGCGGATCAAGCGCCAAAGCCCGCGCCAAAGCCGCCCGTTTGCGCATCCCGCCCGATAATTCCCCCGGAAAAAGCCCGTAAGCATGCGGCAGTTCCACCTGCGCGAGCTTGTACCTCACAATCTCTTCAACAAGCTTAGGCGGCAGATCGGTATGCATCTCAAGCGGCAACGCAACGTTCTGCGCCACGGTCAAAGACCCAAGGAGCGCCCCGTTCTGAAACAACACCCCAACGCTCTTGAGCATGTTAGCGGCCTCGTCGCCGTCCAAATCCGTAATTTCCCGCCCAAAAACCCGAACCCGCCCGGAATATGGCCTGATAAGCCCCACAATAGCCCGCAAAAGCGTAGTCTTACCACACCCGCTCCCGCCAAGTATCACCCGTATCTCAGAGACATTAAACGAGGCGTTCACGCCGTCGAGGACGGTGTTAGAGCCATATCGGACAATGAGGTTTTCTACGGTTACGACCTGTTCTGCCATGATACAAAGGAATATAGTACTTGCGCAAAGTCGAAATCTTTAAAGTCAAAGTCTTTAAAGTCAACGTCAAAGTCAACGTCAAAGTCAACGTCAAAGTCAAAAGCTTTTTTAAGGGGGGAAGTCTCCCCCTCGCTCCATAAAAATATTGGCAAAGCCAATATTTTTATTCCGCTACCCCCTCTGCGGGGACACCCCGCAACGCCCCGTCCTAAAACCGAGGGGCTGTCTCAAAAGCCGTCATTGCGAGCGCCCAGCCCACCCCGTCATTGCGGGCTTGACCCGCAACTTGTTTATCTCGCCGTAAGGCAATCCCCAACGACAAGATTACATAGGGAGA
>JAITUP010000126.1 GCA_031286265.1 Chitinispirillales bacterium
GGCGACCGCTTACGGGGGACACGTGGGCATACTATCGGGGTAAAAATCCTAAAATCAAAAACAAAACCACACCATCGACTTGTTTTGACTTTAGCATTACACCCGACCGTAGGGTTTTAAGGGTATGGGTTTTAGCGTAGTCGGTTTTAACATGGGGGCGTTACGGGGGCGGAGCCCCTGTCACCAAAAAAGAATTTGATTTTAAAGACTTTAAAGGCTTCGATTTTAACGTTGAGGTCAATTGCCGCCGAGGCGGTCGACAATTCAGGCGGCAAGCCTGATGTTATTGTCGAACCTTCTCGTCAGCGATAACTACATCATAATAGACGACCTATACACATCAACATAGACCTCGCCTCGCAACCCGGACGGCCTGCCGTTTAGCCTCAGGATGTTATCGGTGGAGTTCACCACGTCCACTGTTAGTTTGTTGCGCTGGAGGTTACAGTATTCCGTGACGTCGAGTTCCATCGGCGGCCAGTGAAGTACGCCGAGGTCTACGTCGTTTATGTTGACGCGCACTGTGCCGGAAGCGTTTGAAAATCTGAGTACCAGTTTATCATAGTCGTTTGGCACTTCAAATATTTGGGTGTATCTCGCGCTGCCGGACATATACGGGTATCCGTACTTGGTCCATGAGTCGTGCCCTGCCATAATGCCGGGCTTGTCTATCGCCACTCCATAAGCGCCCTTGACAATGGAGAACTCCCCAACTACCAGTGGCGGGTACGCGAGCAGCAGTTGTTCTATCGCGCTGCCGGTTGTCCGTATCGAAATACGGTTCACTCCTTTTATCATCTTGTCGCCGATTTCAAATCGCGGGACTTTGTCGAAGAGCTTTACCGCGAGGCTTTCACTCCACGATGCGCCCTCGCCTGACGCTGGGTTGCCATCAAGCCGTATGCCGTTGAAAGAGATTTCTATGTTTTGACCGGGCGCGTTACTGAAATTTATACCGCTCATTATGAACGCGCTGTTACCGACGGGTAATTCCTTGGCCTCAAACGTGGCTTCGTAGAAATGCGACAACTGTCCGCTCTCGCGGCTCAGGCCCATTCTGACGTTCCAGTTTGAAAGCGGCAAGACATTCGGGCTCAACGGCTCGAAATCCCACTGGTCCTTAAACATGATCCTGTAGGAACGCGGCGGCAGCACAAACGGGTTCCATTTATTCGTCGGCTGGTTGGCTAACTGAGTCGAAGTAGCGGCAATGATTATGGTTTGTAGCGGAGAGAACGAAAGGCGTAATTTCACCGCGTTCTTGGTAGTGTCGAAAGGTTCTATCTCTATCGTTTCGCCTGTGGCGCAGTCGATAGCGGTAAAATGTTTTTCGATTTGCATTTCGGCCATCACCGTCCGCTCAATGCTGTCTGACGGATTGTGCAGGATATGCACCTTGCCGCCGTCGCCGTGATAGGTCTGGGCGCAGATACCGGCGGCGTTTTCGTCGCTTTCACGCGTTAGCGTCACTTCGGGTTTGACGTGGCTGAGAGCCTCTTCAAGGTCGCTTATCGGGGTTATCGCTATGTTTTCCCGCCTTGGCGCGGTCATCTTCTGTATGCGCACGGTCACGGGGGGGCTGGCGCCGTCTTCAAAAGTCCCGATAGGCGGTTCGTCAATAAATATGAGTTTGGCGCCCCTGATCGCCATTTTTTCCAGATGGACAAACAGCCGTCGCGAGACAAACGGGGAGCAGGGTATCACAAGCGCCTGATAGTTACCCTTGCGCGCGCGGTCGGCGGTTGCAAACGAGCCGTCCATCCGCAACATGCTGGTGACGAGCAGGTCTTCGGTGACGATATCAAACGCCTTGCCGATACCGTTTATGGTATCGAGAACTTTGCGGAATTTGGCGAGAGTGTTTGACGCGTTTTCCGGATTGCCCGGCGTATAGGCCCCCATGATGGCATCGGCGGGGCTAAGTACCGCGATTTCTCTCGTCCTCATCAAACCGCTTAATATTTCCTGGGCTCTCGTGCTGTATTGGCAGAGCAGCTTCATCGGCTCCCAATCGGGCGAGCGTAGAAACGTATTATTCGGGGTTTTGTAGCAGTTACGCTGCTCGGTGTTGAAGTATAGCCCGTCAACTACTATGCGCGATTGGCCGGCGAGGAGACTTATGTCGATCTCGCGTTTCAGTTCTTGCGGCCCGCATCCCGCGCCGATGCGGTTGCGCCCGATCACGGTTACGGTATCGCGGCGGTGCAGGTTGGAGTTGACGTCCGCGGCCGCACGCAAAATCGCGGAATTTTCGAGACTGCCGTCAAGGTTTTGAAGGCCCATAGCCGATATGGTGGTTTCGGCGGGGATATATGTGTCGCAAACTGTGTTTTCGGGCTTGTATATGCCGGCTTCTGGCCATAGCACCCACTGCGAGAGGCGGTATTTCTTTGCCCATCCGTCAAGCGGCAACGCAAACCTTTCTACTATCAAATCGTAAACAAAACGATGCAGGTGCGCCCTCACCCTCTCCGCGCCGGGGAGCTCGATAAACAGATGCGGCAGCATGGGCATAAATTCCCGCTTATACCTCGATTTGTATTTCACGGCAATGTCTTCGTCCCAGTATATGGCGTTGCTACCCGGACGCAGCGCCGGCATCTCGGTGATGATGCCCTCAAAAGTACCCGGTATAAATTCGGAGGCGATATTGGCTTTCAACGTTTCAAGCGAATATTGCATATAGTTCTGCAGGGTCTTCATGTTGAGCACGTTTGGAACGTTGCACCCGGACGGAGCGATCGCGGGTTCTCTTTGGTAGACGAGCAGTTTCCAGTCTCCGCTCGGCGATTTCCAGCGGAATGTGCCGCCGCCGGCAGGCAGAGAAACTTGCTTGACATCCACATTCGGCGCGTTTTTCGCGGGTTTTCTCACCGCCTGCGCAACGTATTCGCCATCAGGGTCAAGCGTGACGTCAACTTCGGGCCCGTCGGCCTCCAAATAGAGCGTGAGATAGTACGCGCGCCGTTTGCCGCAGTAGTCGGCGACGCTGCCGTCGAGACATTTGTCCCAGACAATCGATAGATCGTCGGCAATACGCACCCCGATTTTGCGCTGCTTGGCAATAGACAGGACAACCCGGAAATTCTCAAAAAACTCCGCCGAAAGATACTGAGGGTCCATATCGCGTCCCGGACGAACGGCGATTCCACCAAAACCGTGGGAAATCAGAGCGTTAGCCTGTTTCTCAATTTCCGTGCGGGTAATGCCCCGATTCCACGTCCATAAGGCCCAAGGCAACGAAGTGCCGTTGACAGGCAGCTTGGCAAGCGCATTTTTAATGTGTTTCAACTACGGCTCCTTATTTGTACTCTCGCTAAAAACGTCAAAGTACCGTTATAAAATATCTGCGTCAATACAGAAATTTAATACCCGCGAATCAAAAAGTCAAGACTTTTTTACTGAAAATACCAATTAAATCCAAAAATTCCATTTAAGATGCTTTTTAAAAAGCTATTTTTTAAAAAAGGTCCGCCTCACTCCCTGATGCCGCTCCGTAATGTTTGGGACAACTTCAATTATCTACTGAGTTTGGCTTTGTTTTTTGAGGACGGGGCTCATAAGTTCCCTCTTTCAATCAAATGGCAGGATGTACACCGTACATCCTCACTCACTTCGCGCATAGTTTATCATCCATAACGCCCCGATACATAAGGCCCCCTGCGGTCCCCCATAAGCGGCGACCGCTTACGGGGGACATCCAGGCACACTATCGGGGTAAAATGTTAAAATCAAAAATAAAGCCACCCCATCGATTTGTTTTGACTTTAGCATTACACCCGACCGTAGGGTTTTAGGATACGGGTTTTAGCGTAAGTCGGTTTTAAAATGGGGGCGTTACGGGGGCGGAGCCCCTGTCACCAAAAAAGATTTTAAAGATTTTGATTTTAAAGACTTTAAAAGGTTTAAAAGACTTTGATTTTAACGTCAAGGTCAATTGCCGCCGGGTTAATATATAAGGTATAGGGGAATATTTTTTATAGGCGAAAATGGAGAAACCTGTCAATACCCGAAAACAGAAAAATGTTAAATTGCAAAATCCTCGCTACGAATAATTGACAAATAGTATTTTAGCAGACAGAAAATTGGCGAATTAGTAAAGATTGTTGAAAGGAAAGCAGATGAATATTCAAATCTGCGATTCAATCGTTGTTTTTTGTCGGCGATTGCCTTTTTAAGGATTGCCGGAGGAGGTGTTGAAGGTATGAAGAAAAATGACATTGATGTACCTGACTTGAATGTCTACCAGAGTATTCGCGATGTTCTTGCCCAAGCCCGTGCAAGGGTCTATTCCGCTGTCAATTCCGCTATGGTGGAAGCGTATTGGGAAATCGGGCGGCAGATTGAACAAGCCGTTGGCGACCGTGCCGAATATGGAAAAGGGCTGCTGCGGGATATTTCAGAGAAACTGACGGTTGAGTTTGGCAAAGGTTTTGACGAAAGAAGTTTGCGGCGGATGCGTCAATTTTATCAGGTTTTTCCAATTCGGGCCACAGTGCGGCCCGAATTGAGCTGGTCCCATTACCGCCTTTTAATGAAGATAGATAACGCCCCCAAACGCGAATTTTACCTCAAAGAGTGCGCCGAAAGCAACTGGAGCGTTCGCCAGCTTGAACGTGAGCGTATGAAGCACGCGTTGTTTGACTATGCCGCCCTCACGGATAAGGACGCGGAGCAGGCCCGCGAAGACCTTGTTAAAACCAAAGGCTTCTTTATCCTCCCGAGCGAACTTTTTGAAAATGTACGCAAACGCGCCGTTTCCGACGAGAATCTCAACGAAACGCTCGAAAACGTCTTCAAAGACATCGAAGCCTCCGCGCAGGGTACAGACAGCGAAGCTAGTTTTAAGGGGCTGTTTGACGATATCGACGTAAACAGCAACAAACTCGGCAATACGGTGGCGAAGCGCAACGAAAGACTCGTAAAACTTATGAACGGCATAGCTGACGTCGCATTGTCGCCCGGGAGGACGTGTTGCGGCGGGAGATCTCCGCGATTATTGCGGTGCGGAGATTGAGAGGGATAGAGGTTGAAAAAGCCAACAGGCGTTGGCTTTTTGCTATGATAGTGCAAAAGTGCAACGGGCGTTGCACTTTTGAGCTGAGTACAATGTGGAATGAAAAAATATATCAATAAAATTAAGGAATAGTAAATATGCTTATAAACAATAACGAGTATTTTGCGGCCTTGGAAGACATCAAAGCCCGTATCAAAATCGCACAGTACAAAGCCGCTTCGAATGCAAACAAGGAGCTAATGGAGCTTTACTGGAATATTGGAAAAACTATAATCTCCAATACAAAATACGGCGCAAAGTTTCTAGAAAACCTCTCAAGAGACATTCGGCTGGAATTCCCCGATATTCAGGGATTTTCTGTCCGCAATTTAATGTATATGCGCAAATTTGCCGAACTTTACCCTGATTTTCAAAAAGTGCAACGGGGCGTTGCACTTTTGCCGTGGCGCAACAATCTAACCCTTATGTCCAAAGTCAAAAACGACGCCGAACGGCAGTGGTATATCGCGCAAAACCTCGAAAACGGCTGGAATAACACGATTTTGACCCACCAAATAGAAATGAAACTGTATGAACGGCAGGCAATAGCCGAAAAAACGACAAATTACGATAAATTGCTGCCATCGCCGTTTAGCGAACTGGCAACCGATATGCTAAAAAGCCCGTATATCTTTGATTTTATTGAACGGCGGGAAGGAATCATCGAACGCGGAAGATATCAAAAGGCCGTGTGAGAATGAGGTTTGGCCTTGAAGGGGATGAAGGGTTTGGGGAAATTGGGGAGGATGAGAATGATTAAAAGAAAAACGGTCTAACCAAGATCAAAAATAGTCCACCATTAGCGATCCGATTTGGGCAGGTCAAGTCGAGATAACATAGTTTTTTAAGAAAAGATTTATTATATTTTATAGAAATAGCAACCGGAGCAAGATATGGATAACCAAAGCTACAACCAAATAGTCAGTTTTATATGGAGCATCGCCGACGACTGCCTCCGTGATGTGTATGTGCGCGGCAAGTATCGCGATGTTATTTTGCCGATGACCGTCATCCGCCGCTTGGACGCGGTACTCGAGAGTACCAAAGACGAAGTCCTGAAAATGAAGAAAATGCTTGATGATTCAGGCATCGTTGAGCAGGACAAAGCCCTGTGCAGCGCGGCAAAGCAGTCTTTTTGCAACAGTTCCCCGTTCTGCCTGAAAGACCTCACGAGCCGTGCAAAGCAGCAGAAGCTAAAATCGGATTTCATTGCTTATCTGGACGGTTTTTCCTCAAATGTGCAGGAAATATTGGACAAATTCAAGTTCCGCAATCAGATTGATACGATGGTGGACGCGGATATTCTCGGCGCGGTGATTGAAAAATTCGTATCGCCCACCATAAATCTCAGCCCATACCCCGTACTTAACGATGTCGGCGACGTCCGCCTGCCCGCGCTTGATAATCATACAATGGGCGTTATCTTTGAGGAACTTATCCGCAGATTCAACGAGGAAAATAACGAGGAAGCCGGGGAACACTTCACGCCGCGCGATGTGGTGGAACTCATGGCGGACCTTATTTTCCTGCCAATTGCCGATAAAATCAAAAACTCCACATATTCCTGCTACGACGGCGCAAGCGGAACCGGCGGTATGCTCACCGTATCGCAGGACCGCCTGCTTGATCTTGCCGAGCGGGAGGGTAAATCCGTATCCATAAACCTGTTCGGTCAAGAAAGCCAGCCGGAAACTTACGCAATCGCCAACGCGGATATGCTACTCAAAGGCGAAAACGCCGAAAACATCGCGTATGGCAGCACTTTGTCGGAAGACCGCTTCCCAAGCCGGCAGTTTGATTTTATGCTGTCAAATCCGCCCTATGGCAAGTCATGGAAACTCGACGCGGAAAAACTCGGCGGCAAAAAGGGCATTATAGACACCCGATTTGTAACCTCGTTTGCCGACGACGGTGAATTTACGATGATACCCCGCGTTAGCGACGGCCAGTTGCTGTTTCTGCTAAACAACATATCAAAGATGAAAGAAACAACAGAACTCGGTTCCCGTATCGCCGAAGTACACAACGGCTCAAGCCTTTTCACCGGCGACGCCGGACAGGGCGAGAGCAACGCGCGGCGGTACATGATTGAACGCGACCTTGTGGAAACCATAATCGCGCTGCCCAACAACATGTTTTACAACACAGGCATCGGCACGTTTATCTGGGTGCTGTCCAACCGCAAAGAACCGCGCCGCAGAGGAAAAATCCAGCTTATTGACGCAACCGCCCTCAAATCGCCGCTACGCAAAAATCTCGGGCAGAAAAACTGCGAACTGACGCGGGAGCTGCGCGAGCAAATTATGAAACTTTATTTTGATTTTGAAGATAACGAATACAGCAAAATCTTCCCAAACAGCGCGTTTGGCTACTGGAAAGTAACAGTATTGCGCCCGCAATACGATGAAAACGGTAAACCGCTACGCGACAAAAAAGGCAAACCTACACCGGATAAAGACCAAACCGACACCGAACAAATCCCGCTCGACTACCCCGGCGGCATAAACGCTTTCATCAAAAAAGAAGTACTGCCCTACGCGCCGGACGCCTGGGTAGACGAAAGCAAAACGCTAGTCGGCTACGAAATCAGCTTCACCAAACACTTTTATAAACCGGTGCGGTTACGGGAACTTTCGGAAATTGTGGCGGATATTCGAGAGTTGGAAAAGGAAACGGAAGGATTATTGGAGGAGGTGTTGAAGATATGAAAAAAAATGACATTGATGTACCTGACTTGAATGTCTACCAGAGTATTCGCGATGTCCTTGCCCAAGCCCGCGCAAGGGCCTATTCCGCCGTCAATTCCGCTATGGTGGAAGCGTATTGGGAAATCGGGCGGCAGATTACGGAAGCTCAAAAAGGCCAACGAGCCGAATA
>JAITUP010000229.1 GCA_031286265.1 Chitinispirillales bacterium
GGCTTGAAGAGCCGTATGCGGGAAAACCGCACGTACGGTTCTGTGAGGGGCATTGAGTAATCTCCTCACGGTATAATATCAACAAGTAAGGAGAAACTTATAATGTCTACTCGACAAAACGTTTTTTTGATTGTTTTGTTAACAAATTGCTTAATTTTATTTTCTTGTTTATCTAACGTAAGTGGGCAAGAAGAATCTTCACCTGAGATTTCTACAGAACAGGAGGATTCTCTGTCAGATGTGGTTGAAAACGAACCGTCAATTTTTGATTGCCCACCCGAAGATATTGACGAGTATCCCATCTCAGAACTTACTCCATGGCATAACCTAGGCGAGCATCCACCTGCCGGGTGGTGTGGAAGACCATTGAAACTATCGATAGAAGCATTATCATTTAATGCACTGGGCGGTATAAGATGCGTAGCTACGACGGGTTTTCTATATGCGCATGCGGATATGGCATTGGGATGTCGCACCGAAGACAACAGAACATTCAGAAAAGTAGAATGCCCTTGGTATACGGCAACTAAAATTGATGAGCGCACATTACATGTATCGGTAAAACCAAACACAACGGGAAGAGAAAAAAATACGCATATGTCTATATCAACTGGGATCTGTGGGAACAGTTTTGTAATATCTCAATCTACTACCGTTCCATAGCATTTTTTTAATTTTAAAAAAAATGGTTTTTTAAAAAGCCTTTGACTTTAACGCTAATTTGTAGTATTTTACCGATTATGAAACGTTTACTCCCCTTAGGCATTCAAGATTTCGTCAGTATCCGCGAACGCGGTTTTGTGTATGTCGACAAGACCGCGCGTATCCACGAGTGGCTGACCGGTTCCGGTAAACCGTTTTTTCTCTCTCGTCCGCGCCGTTTTGGCAAATCGCTTTTGTGTTCGACGTTAGAAGCAGTCTTTGAGGGCCGTCGGGAATTGTTTGGCGAGATTGCGGGGCGTCCGGCGTTAGCCATTAACTCGCTTGATTGGGAGTGGAAGAAACATCCGGTGATACGATTGGATCTGAATGCCGGGGACTATATAAACGATGGAATGGCTGCGCTTCACGGCACATTAGGCTACCAGTTGCATGTGCAAGCTGAAAAGCACGGAATTGAACTCCCGCCTGAATATAATCATAGTAATCAGTTCGCCTATCTCATCCGGAAAGCCCACGAAAAAACAGGCGTTCAGGCCGTAGTGATTATTGATGAATATGATAAACCTCTTTTAGAGACTATTGATGATGTTGCGATTAATGGGAAGATCAGGGGCGCGCTTAAAAATTTTTACGGCATTCTCAAATCATCCGATTCGCATTTGCGTTTTCTATTTTTGACTGGCGTAACCAAATTCTCCAAAGTGAGTATATTTTCCGACCTTAACCAACTGAGCGATCTTACCCTCGATTCTGGCTATGCGGATATTTGCGGTGTCACACAGGAGGAATTAGAGCAGAACTTTGGCTCGGAGATAGAGACTATTTTGGAAAGCACCGGCAAAAGCAGGGAAGAATACATGGAGAATTTACGTGATTACTATAATGGTTATCGGTTTTCCAAAAAACCGCTTAAAGTGTACAATCCTTTCGGTTTGTTGCATCATTTTGATCAATGTGGAGATTTTTTTCCTTACTGGTACGAGACCAGCACTCCTACTTTTTTGATAAAGTTAGTTACCGACCAAAAAATAGACATTGCCAACCTCAGCGATATGCGGGTAGATTATAGTGATTTCCGCAAGTACGATGTCGAAAATATGAAAGCCGAGCCGGTTCTATATCAAAGCGGATACCTGACAATAACCAATTATAACGAAGAAGATGAAGAGTTCACCCTCGACTATCCCAATATCGAAGTACGCTCGTCATTCACCAAATCGTTGCTCAAGCAATACTTGCAAGCCCCCGAAAACGTGTCTGCCGCGCTAATCAGCAAGCTGCCCAAGGCATTGCGAAACGGTGATATTGATGAAGTGATAAATGTTTTACGCCAATACATGGCGGGGGTTCCTTACGATGTAATCGAGAAAACCGAAAATTACTACCGAACCGTCGTACACCTTGTATTCAACGCGTTGGGCCTCAACTGCCGCTCCGAAGTGCGAATCGCGGACGGGCGGATAGATACCATTGTCGAAACTAAAAACTACGTCTACTGCTTCGAATTTAAGCTGGATAAGACAGCTGATGAGGCATTGGAACAAATTGACACAAAAGAATATTTGCTGCCGTGGACGGGTAGCGGGAAGAAACTATTTAAGGTAGGGGTCAATTTTGATAGCGAGAAGCGGAATATCGGGGAGTGGAAGTATAAGACAGCACGGCGATCTATTGGCTTGGAACATCAAAGCCAAAATCTTTAAAAGCTTTTTAAAATCTTTTGGGGACGGAACTTATGAGCCCCGTCACCAAAAAAGATTTTGAATTTAAAGATTTTAAAGCTTTTTTTAAAAAACCAAATTTTCCATTTCCCATTAATTATCTTTCCATCTAACAGACAAATTAAAATTAACCAACTCAAGACCATACAATCAGGAGGTTTCCATGGGTTTAATCAAAGCGGCAACCGGAGCGGTAGGCGGCGTCTTATCCGATCAGTGGCTCGATTTTTTCATTTGCGAAAGCCTTGAAGTCGACGTACTAGCCGCCAAAGGGCAAAAAAGAGTCAGCAAGCGCGGCGCCAATGTTAAAGGGGAAGATAACATCATTTCCAACGGCTCCGGCATAGTGGTGAACAAGGGCCAGGCCGCCGTGATAATAGACAACGGCCGCGTCGCGGAGTTCTGCGCGGAAGAAGGGCACTATACCTATGACCAGTCCTCCGAGCCAAGCATTTTTTACGGCGGCTTGGGGAACAATGTCGCCGGGATCATCAAGAATACGTGGGAGCGTTTCAAATACGGCGGTAGCCCGGGTAAAGACCAGCGCATATACTACTTCAATACAAAAGAGCTCATGGGCAACAAATACGGTACGCCGAGCCCCATCCCGTATCTCATCGTTGATCCCAACATAAATCTGCGCCTGACCATAAGCCTGCGCGCAAACGGGGAATACTCATACCGCATGACCAACCCCATGCTATTCTACGCCAACGTCTGCGGCAACGTTCAACAGGAATACAAAAGAGACCAGATAGACAGCCAGTTGAAAACGGAGATTATCACCGTCCTCGGCCCCTCGCTTGGCAAATTGGGCACGGGTCTCGAATACCACGAGATAACGTTCCGCACCGCCGAATTGGCCGAGATATTGAACGAGGCCCTCAGCGACAAGTGGAGAGAACACCGCGGCATAGAGATTGTGAGCTTCGGGATAACATGCACCGCGTCGCCCGAAGACGAAAAGAAAATCAAGCAGTTGCAGGCAAGCGCGGTAATGCGTGACCCCACAATGGCCGCCGCCGCGTTGGTGGATGCTCAAAGTGACGCGATGCGTACCGCCGCGGCTAATCCGTCCGGGGCCTTCACCGGCTTTTTGGGTATGGGCATGGCGGGCCAGGCCGGCGGCATGAACGCGCAGTCGCTGTTCCAGATGGGTCAGCAGCAGCAACAACAACAGCCGATGGCTCAACAGGCGCCGATCCAACAGGCTCCCGCGGCGGTTGCCGATCCCAATGCTTGGGCGTGCGCTTGCGGTCATCAGGGTAACACCGGCAGATTCTGCGCCGAGTGCGGCAACGCGAGGCCGGTTTCCGCGTCCGCGTGGGCGTGTGCTTGCGGTCATCAGGGTAATACCGGCAAATTCTGCGCCGAGTGCGGTCAATCCGCTACTTGGGATTGCGCTTGCGGTCATAAAGGCAATTCTGGAAAATTCTGTGCGGAATGCGGGAAATCAAGGGGGTAAGATAGGATGGAAATTCAAGGTTACAAGTGCCCTAACTGTGGTGGAACTGTTAAATTTGACAGTTCCGCCCAGAAGATGAAATGCCCTTTTTGCGACACCGAATTTGAGATTGCCGCGCTTGAAGAGCATCAGCAGGAGTTATCCGCTACCGCTAAAGACGACTATTGCTGGGATACCAAAGGGGCGTGCGAGGCCTGGGACAACCCGGAGCAGGACGACCTCACCACCGGCGCCTGCCCATCCTGCGGCGCGGAGATTTTTGGCGACCAGAGCACCATCGCTACCGTCTGCCCGTGCTGCGGCAACGCGCAAATCGTCGCTAAACGGCTTTCGGGTATGTTGAAGCCCAACTATGTCATCCCTTTCAAGCTCAAAAAAGACTCCGCTGTGGAAGAGTTGAAAAAATTCTGCAAAGGCAAGCGCCTATTGCCAAACAATTATCTTGAAGACAAACGCATAAAAGAGATACAGGGTATCTACGCGCCGTTTTGGCTTTATGACGCGAAAGCGCACGGGCATATTTGCTACAGAGCGCACAAGGTAAGAACATGGAGCGACAGCAACTACATATACACAAAAACCGACCACTACTCCGTGGTGCGCGACGGTGATGCCGACTTTGAAAAGATACCGGTCGACGCTTCCGAAAAACTGGACGACGACTATATGGATGCCATAGAACCTTACGACTACGCTAATTTGGCGGATTTCCATCAGTCTTTTTTGGCAGGATATTTAGCCGAAAAGTACGACGTGGATGCCGAAGGCTGCAAGGATAGGGCGGGGAAGCGGATGAAAGGCACAATTGAGAACGAGTTCAGGAAATCCGTCGCCGGCTACACTATGGTAAAAATGGAAAGTTCCGCGGTCGATGTCAAAAGCGGCAAGGTGAACTACGCCCTGCTCCCGGTATGGGTTCTAAACACTAAATATCGCGATGAAAACTATCAATTCATGATGAACGGGCAGACCGGCCGGTTGGTAGGCCGCTTGCCGGTCGATCGGGGCAAAGCGTGGAAGTGGCGCGGCATACTGACGGGCGTAGTGGGCTTGATTGCCACGCTCGCCGTTTTAGGGTTGAGCATATTCGGAGAGTTCGATTCATCGAGTATCGCGGTGATGGCTTTGGTGGCGTGGGGTATAGCTATCGCGGCGGGTTTCGGCATAGTTTATAAATGGAAACGCGGCATGGACACGGCACGCAGGCAAACCTGCGCTACCGGCTATATGGTTTCGGGCAGTCTGACCTACAAGACCAGGACGGATAGATTTCTGTTTAGCACAGTCAAAAAGATACCAAAACCGAAAATACAGCCGAAACGGTAAAAAACTTTTTATCTTTTACCTTTGCCGTGTATTATATTGTATCTAATGGATTGTGTTACTAAGAGAGAGGTTAAAAACTACCGTAAACCCGCGTTGCCGCTGATATTCGCGCTTTTTTTCATCGTCTGCGCGGAAAGCGACGAGGTTATCCGTCTCAAGCTTGATATCATCCTCAAGGACGATATGGAGGCGATTCTTGACGGCGTGGCGGCGGAGGCGCTTTTGGAAACGCCTTATTTTGACATCCTCGAGTATAAAAAATTTGACGACGGGCCGTTTTCGCGGTTGGTTGTGGCGGATTTTTATTTTTTGAGACCGATGGCGTGCGGTTCTATTGTGAAGATAACGCGCAAATATCGTTATCTAAGAAACGCGGGCTTGTGGGACAGATACTATAATAGATATTATGTCGTTCGTGGCGGGAAAAATGAAACAGAAGACTAATTTGCTTCGATTATCTTGCGTGCTGTTTTTTCTATTTGCGCTTGGCGCGCAGGCGTCGGTACCGTCGCTCCCCGCCGATATGCACGGGTGGTTGGTGCAGGGGGTCGAACTCGTATTTCGCGAGGAGTTCAGAAACGCCGAGGAAGAAGCGAGAAAGATTCTACGCGCCTACCCCGAACATCCTGCCGGATACTTCCTCATGGCTGCCGTACTCGAGGCGAGGATGTTGCGTTTCCAGAACAACAGGCGTGAGGCTGAGTTTTTCCGCTATTGCGATCAAGCAATAGAAAAAGCCGAGGCAATATTAGCTACCAACCCGCGCGACCAGTGGGCCCGCTTCTTCATGGGCGGCGCGCATGGCTACAAAGGCACCTATGAAGCGCGCTACGAGCGATACATTACGGCTTTCCGCTTCGGATGGGCAGGCGTGTCCGTTTTTATGGCGATGTCCAGAGAAGGCAGTACCATCCCAGACATAAATTTTGGCATAGGAACCTACCACTACTGGCGTAGCGCGCTCACACGGCTTTTGTGGTGGATGCCCGGGGTGCCGGACAGACGTAACGAAGGCATACAAATGTTGCGGGGCGTGCTGAACAACGGCATATATACCCGCACCGCCACGTCGATGGTGCTGATAGATATCTACAACAACGAGAAACGCCATCAGGAAGCGCTAACCCTCGCAAACGAAATGGCGCGGAGATATCCAAGAGCCTTGGTTTTCCAATGGGGCCGCGCCAAATCGCTGGAAAACTTGAACCGGCACGACGAAGCGGCGACGGTATACGGCCAGATACTCACAAGGGTAGAAGCCGACCCGAGCAACACGTTTTTCAATTCGGTACAGGCCCGGATGGGGCTGGCGCGGAATTTAGCCGCGTTAGGCAGAAACGCGGAAGCGCTCGAGCACATCGCGGCTATGGATAACTACACACTATCAAGAGATACGCGACGCAGATTAGACTCCGTGTTCTCCGAGGCCAATACGTTGCGGAGAAGGTTGGGGCGTAGAGGCGGCGGCGATTAAAAAAACAAAGTCTTTAAAACCTCTTTAAAATCTTTTTTTGGGGACGGGGGGTACCCCCGTAACGCCCCACCTAAAACCGACCTACGCTAAAACCCATATGCTAAAACCGATTACGGGGGATATAATCTGCGATTCATACGGGCGTTGTGTGGGTTAAGGGACTGTTGCAAAAGCCGTAAAGAAGTCAAAATCATGCCATGTTTTGGCAACGCCTCCGATAAAACAAGTTGACTTTAGCATTACACCCGCCCGTATGGTTTTAAGGGTATGGGTTTTAGCGTATTTGGTTTTAACATGGGGGCGTTGCGGGGGCGGAGCCCCTGCAGAGGGGGTAGCGGAAAACGGCCGCGAAGCGGGCGGTTGTAGCGAGGGGGAGACTTCCCCCCTTTTATTAGACTTTGACTTTAAAGATTTTGATTTTAGGGCATCCCGCGTACTTCAATTCCCCTCAACGCTTTCTCCCTCCTCCGCCGCGTCTTCTTCTACCTCTTCCTCAACATCGTCATCAACGTCGTCGTCTTCCACTTCTTCCGCTTCATCCACCGGTATGTCGTCGTCTTCCGGTACGGTTTCTACCGGCGCTATTATGACATCGGTGTCGACGTCGTCTTCGTCGCGGTCGCAGAGCGCCACGTCAATCACCACGTCGCCCTCGTCGAGGCCTATCAATTTTACACCTTGGGAGTGCCTGCCGATAGTTCTGATGCCGTCTATGTTCATGCGGATTATTATTCCGTTTTTGGTGATGAGCATCAGGTCTTGCCCGCCGTCCGGCTGCAGACGCTTGAGGGCGACTACGCTGCCGTTTTTGTCCGTCAGTCTTATGTTGATTATTCCCTTGCCGCCGCGGTTCGTTTTACGATATTCCGAAACGGCGGTGCGTTTGCCGTAGCCCTTATCGGTAACGGTCAAGACATGGTTTTGGTCGATGGCTATAATCATGCTTACTATTTTATCACCTTCTCTGAGCCTTATACCTCTAACGCCGCGCGTATTGCGGCCCATAGCCCTTATTATGTCTACGCTGAACCTCACCGACCAGCCAAGAACCGTACCAATCATAATGCCGTCGTTCTCAGACGCGAGCTTTACCTCAATGAGCGAGTCGCCTTCATCGAGTTTTATGGCGTTTACGCCGTTTTTGTTGATGTTGGCGTATTTGGTGAGCCGCTGTTTGTTAATAACGCCGCGCTCGGTTGCGGCGATGATGAAACGTGTATCGTCAAACTCACGCACCGGCACAATGGCGGCGATCTTCTCACCCGGCCTTAATTCAATGATATTGACGACCGGCCTCCCCTTGGAATTGCGCCCGGTTTCGGGAATCCTGTATACCTTCATCCTGTAGCAACGCCCCGTATTTGTGAAGAAGAGCAGGCTGGCATGCGTTGACGCCACAAACATCGTGGTAATATAATCGTCGTCTTTTGAGTCCATCCCTTTTTTGCCCCGCCCGCCGCGGCCCTGTGCGCGGTATTCGGAAACCGCGGTACGCTTGATATAGCCGCCGTGCGACATCGTGACAACCATGTCTTCCTCGGCGATCAAGTCTTCTATATCGAAATCGCTGTCGGCATCGGTAATTTCCGTACGCCTCGCGTCGCCGTAGCGATGCTTCAGCTCAAGGAGTTCGTCTTTGATAATCCGCATCCGCCGCTCGCGGTTGGCGAGGATATCGGTTAGATCGTCTATCAGTTTAAGCAGGTCTTGATATTCCTGTTCTATCTTGTCGCGCTCAAGACCGGTAAGCCGCTGCAACCTCATATCGAGGATGGCCTTGGCCTGAATCTCGCTCAGCCCAAATCGCTCCATCAACTTTTGGTGCGCCTCATCCGGCGACGCCGAGTTGCGGATCATCGCCACAATTTCATCAATATGGTCGAGCGCAATCCGCAACCCTTCCAATATATGTGCGCGTTCTTTCGCTTTTTTGAGGTCATATTCCGTTCTGCGCACCACCACGGTGTGGCGGTGATCAAGAAAGTGGAGCATCAGCTCTTTGAGGCTGAGCACCTGTGGGCGCATGTTGACAAGCGCGAGATTGATTATGCCGAACGTGGTTTGTAGCGCGGTAAATTTGTAAAGCTGGTTCAGCACCACATCGCCAAACGCATCTTTCTTTATCCCTATGACTATGCGCATCCCGCTTCTGTCGGATTCTTCTCTTACAAAAGATATGCCTTCAATCGTTTTGGCGCTACAAAG
>JAITUP010000010.1 GCA_031286265.1 Chitinispirillales bacterium
TTGCATGTATTAAGCACGCCGCCAGCGTTCGTTCTGAGCCAGGATCAAACTCTCCGTAATATTAAGAGTCCAATTTAGCTCTAACAAAAAAAACAACTGGAATTACTACAAAAAAAAAATATGTTCAGAGAACCCGTATCATACATCAATGTCTTCAAAGAACAAAAAAAAACAAAAAAATAAAAGAAATAAAAAAAAATAAAAACCTTTTTAAAAACCTTTTTTGGGGACGGGGGGTACCCCCGTAACGCCCCTCCTAAAACCTATATATCCTAAAACCCGTATCCTAAAACCAAATACGGGGGATGTAATCTGCAATCCATAGAACAACGGGGTAAAATCCCGCATAGCCCTATAAAGATAACATAAAAAATGCCCCGTGTCAATACCTTTTTTACTTTTTTTTAACTTTTTTTCATTTTTTACCGAAAATAGCGATTTCAGAACGATTTAAGGCGTTTCTGAAGAAAAACTTTTAGCCTAAACAACCGTGAAAAGGGGGCGACGCGTGAATGAACAGCGAAATGATCCGTATTCACCGTGGGCGTATGACTGTCCAAAATGGTTTTCCGTCGTCGTCCCTAAACCTGAAAGCCCTGTGCCTTGAACGTATTTCGACGGGCATGATAAATTCAGAGCCTGAAAGGTTTGTCCGGTGGCCTCTGATTTCTACTGACTCGCCCCGGGGAAAGTTGATATCCTGATTCACCGCGAACCACATGGGGCCGAGGTGTACGGGGATTTCCTCACCATTGTCAAACGCTATAATCAAGCGCATCCCGACGCTCATCTCGCCGCGTATATGGGTCGCGGTGTCTACCCGCACCACCTTGCCCATGTGTGTCCGCAGGTTGAAATTGTCGAACAGTTGCTCGTATCGCGTGTCGGGCCCCCAACCGTCGCTGCCACGGAAACGCATGCTGGGCTGCGCGTTGATAAGCGACAAGCAGGCGCCGATCGATACAAGAATCAAAACCATTAGTAAACTTTTATTTTTCATCACCATTACCCCCTTTACCGAATAATATCATCTATTTCCTGATGCACTTTAGCCCTGTATAGCGCTTCCTCCAAATCCTGAGCGACCTTTCTCCCCTGCCTAAGCACGTCTGTCCGCTTTTCAAGCAGCGCGAGTTCAAGTTCGCGCCTGCGGTTTTCTTCCCTCCGCAGACGGAAGAGAATGAGGCTATGGCCAATGGCGACACCCAATAAGAGGATGAACGCCTGAATGATCCAAAACACGAAATATTTTTCCATCATTTTTTTATCGCTGCCTCGTTTCTATTTTACGCACCCACAATACTAATATAGTATAACGCAAAAGCTAAAATCGTTTTTTACATCGAAAATCTATCTGTGTTAAAATTCATTCTCCTCGCAAAGTCAATCAAGTGCGTGAGCAGTTCCTTCTCTTCGGCTTCGCAATTACCGGCTCTGTATTTCCTGTAGTAACCTTCAAGCGCTCCGCTGTATACCGGGTGGAAAATGTCTTCAAACTTGCTTTTGGCCACCGGAACGGCAAATCCGTCAACAATATCGAGCAAGCGCCTCAGCCTGGCGCAAACTTTTGGAGACGGCTTTTGCTGCAGCATCTCGAGCCCCTTAATCACCAAATTCTGCAAGTCGAGCGCGGTTCGTTTCGTATCAATTTCTATGCCATAGAGCTTTCCGAAACCGTCAATCGCCTCAAGTTCCGCGGTTACCGCCTCCTCCGTGCCCCACTTCTCGAGCTTGTGTATCTGCGCGTCCCAGCGATTTTGCAAAACGTAACCCACGGGGGAACTGCAGTAGGCGGGAATCGGATAATCCAAGCGCGTCAAAACGTTGAGATTCAGTTCGTTGTGATCCATCCACTCGTAAAAGCGGCCGTCGGTATCCTTTGCCATGCGGTCAAGAAAATAATCGGACAGGTCTTGACGTGAACTGTAGAACAGGTCGGCGAGCGTAAACATTTTCGCGTCGGGATGCGACATCCACACATCCGGCTTCCCGTTGCCCCCGGCGATGCCTTTCGTCTTCGCCGGCACAACCCAGCCGCATAGCGGGGTATCGGGGCCGTGGCTGATAAGCACCAGCCACGATCCGCTTTCGCCCGTTATGCCGCTCTCCATCTGCACGGAAACCGAATCATAATGCACACGGTCTATCCTATACGACATTACCGATTTTAATTCGAGATTATAAACGGTCTTTTCGTAGGACGATTGCCTCTTGACGGCCAAAATCTGCTGCGCGGCGGCTGTAAACGCGAGCAGCCTTTCGTGATGATAGTATGGCAGTATGTGCTTTTCAAACAGCGTTCTGCCATTACCGCCCAAATTGCTCGGCGCTTTGGATAAATCGTCCATAAACGCCTCGAGGGCAGACGATTTTTTGTCTTCCGGCAATCCTAATTGCAACGCGCGGCAGGCATACGCAAGATTTTGTATCGTCTCAATTCCGCTGATATCGCTAAAAAACCATGCGCACGATGTGAACGCGAACTGCATGAATTTCTGCGCCTCGAGCAACCGCCTGATTTCCGCCGCCGCTTCCTCGTTAAACGTATATTTGGTGGACTGACTATCTAAAAATTCCGCGGTTTTGGCAAGCGACGGCTCCCACATTACCTTTATATATTTATTGCGCAACGCCCACGGATCCGGGAAATATTTCGACATCTTCGTTTCAAAGTGTGAATCCACCTGCGACTGTAAATTCTGCAAAGCGTGTCTAAACGGCCCGCGCCAAGCCTGATGCCATCCGGGCTGGCCGCCGGTCGAACATCCGCAGTCCCGCGACCACCGCCCGACGCCGTGCGCGCAGCTCCATGCCCGCCCCTCGCCGTGCGCCTCGCCGAGCATCACCTCGTATTCGGGCGGGTTTATCGATAGATAATATCCAAAATTCACAATTTTTATCCCGAGCTCGGGAGCGATACTCGTTAAAAAATAGGCAAGGCACATATCCCCGTAAGGCTTGTGATGCCCAAAAGTTTCTCCGTCGGTAGCGATAGTGACTAACTGATTCCCGCCGTAATGCTGATCGTAACAATCGTTTATATGGTTACCGAGCGTTCGTGAATCCTGCAGTAATTCGTCGTTGAAGCTGACCGCCCGAGATAGTCCCTCATTGAAGAAAAATACGTCCAAACTGCCCCCAAGCCGTTCGCCGGACGGCGTACATGGGAATATTTTATATGGCCGGAGCGTATCGAGCGGCCCGTGGTTTGTATGGATCCAGTCGTGATCCCCTATCCGCCTGAACGCCTCCGCCTGATTGGGCGACAATATCACATATCCGATTTTTTCCTCAATCAAACACTCCACTGTTTCCATATTGATAGCCGTCTCACCAAGCCACATCCCTTGCGGGTCACGTCCAAACCGCTTTTTAAAGAAATGCTTCGCCCATCGTATCTGCGTGATTTTGTCCCGACGCGAAGCAAGCGGCATTATCACGTGGTTGAAGACCTGCGCCACGGCGTTCCCATACCCGCCGAACCGCTCCGCGCTCTCTTTGTCGGCGGCTATTATTTTCCGCGCCGTAACGGGATGATAGCGCTCCATCCACGTGAACAGCGTCGGGCCGAAGTTATAGCTCATGTTTCTGTAGTTGCTGTGTATGCCGACAATCATTCCCTTCGAGTCAAGCAGGCGCGAGTAGGCGTTTGGCCGGTAGCACTCGTCGTATATGCGCTCGTTCCAGTCGTTGTAGGGCGCCGCCGATTCCTGTTCTTCAATAATGTCGAGCCACGGGTTTTCGCGTGGCGGCTGGTAAAAATGGCCGTGTACTACGAGATACTTATTGCCAGTCATAGGATTGTCCGTTCGGATAGGTTATAGTTTTCCCCGCAAGCCTGCTTTTCAATATATTAATGCCTTGCGAGATGATATCGCCACGATTTTCGTAGTGATTGTCGAACCATGCCTCGACTTCTTCTCCTACGCGGGTATAGCACTTGTC
>JAITUP010000130.1 GCA_031286265.1 Chitinispirillales bacterium
GGATACGGGTTTTAGCGTAAGTCGGTTTTAAAATGGGGGCGTTACGGGGGCGGAGCCCCTGTCACCAAAAGGTTTAAAAGATTTTGACTTTAATGTTTTGAAGTTGATTTTAACGTTGAAATCAATTACCGCCGGGTTAATAACCACACAAAAAAACAGGAGGGCAACTAATTATGATGAACGAAATTTACACCGTTATTTTTGTATTCTTGTCGATAGCCGTGAGCGTGTTTCTTATCATGATCTGCCTGACCTTATTCAGGATAGAACGGACGCTCAAGGTAGCTTTGCGAGTCGCGGAGCGGACAATAGTAAAAGTATATGGGCGGCGAGAAACACAGTATTAAGGCAGTTGTTGCTCACGCGCCGACCTCGCATATTCCTCCATCGTGACCCCGCACAGCCGCGCGAAGGGAACTTCCGCAGACGACCTGTCCGTAAACCCACACTGTACGCAAATCCTATTCGCATCCAGTTCGGGGTTATCCGTTAACAAAAATTTTACGGCGTTCACACGCACTTGCACAATAAAATCTTCCGCGTTTATGCCGAGTTCTTTCACAAAGAGAGTGTTTAGGTACGCTTCGCCCGTCACCAATTCACGGCAAACGCCGCTCACGGTGAGTTCCTGATTAGAGTAATGGTGTTCTATGTAGCGACATGCCTGCTGTACGGTTTTATCGAGTACAGAGAGACGCATGGTTGTTAAAAACCGCCGCGTTTTTCTTTTTCTGAAATAGAAAAAGTACAAAGTTACGGCAATGATCATTATAGACGCAACGAAAAACAGGATATTGGAGAGCGACAGCGAGCCGACTCCGCCGTCTAGACCGAGCGAATCCGCAAACACCGCTTCCGCCGCAACTACAGTATCTATAATGGTTTCCATTTTATCCCAAATCACCCAATCGCCGAATATCGTTCCATCTGTTCTTTGAGCATCGCCCCGTAGTTTGCCCCAAGCGCGTCAATTTTCGCGCTTAGCCTGACTGCGAAGCGCTCGGCCTCTTCCCAATCCCTGCCTCTCAGATCGGCCGTAAGTTGGCGCAGGTTTTTAAAGTTGACTATCTCGTTTGTCGATATTTCAAAATGAAAACGCCCGTTATCCTGCACCCTGCTCGTCGCGTCTTCAACCGTTCTGACAAGCTCGGCGTATAAATCCCGGCAAAACCTATCCTTCAGGACGCGAATACAGGCCGCGATGCTGTCGGCCATAAATTTGCCGTTATATATATAGTGCCGCTTATTCTTTTCGGCCACCCTGCCATCGTGATAATATTCGCCTATAACCTTACCGCCCATCCGCACCAACGATTTGGGATAGATTATCGGCCTGTAGACAGGCTCTTCAACTTTTGCGACCTCTGTCAGCATGGCAAAAGCGTCGCCGTCGTCGCCGTTGAGGTCTTCCACCCTGCCTTCTTCCTTTTCATCGAGGCTGTGAACTTCAACGTTTCTGCTGGCTGATTTTCTGATTGCCTGCTTCACGGTTTTCGCGGCGCCGCTGCCATCGTGAGCGCTTGCGTCGTGCAGAATTATATCATATAACCCGCCGACAATCAGATTCTCCTTGCAACTCAATTCCTCGCGCAGCCGTTTCTCGGCGACGATGAGTTCGCCCTCGCGCTTCTTTAGGGCGTCGAGCTTCGAGCTCAAGCTTGTCACCTCGCGCTCATGGCCGCTAATCTGGGACTTGATAATCGCCAGCTCCTCGTCTTTCCGCCGCTTCTCTTCCACAAGCTCGCGCGTATCGCGGCTTACTTTTTTAATGACTTCCTCTTTCTGCCGCAGTACGTCTATCTTGTCCTGATAGTAGCTAATCAGAGATTCGACCGCTTCGCCTGTGTTGTTGTCGTCGGAGAGCGCCTTTTTGAGCGCCCATAACTGATCGAGGGCGAGTTTGGCATTGTCTTTTTCGCCTTTGAGCAACCTCTCGGCGACGTCATGCATATTCTCCGTAACGCTCGCGCTCGGTGATCTCGCGTCGAGCAGCATGGAGTAGAAACGATTGGAATCAACCACCCCGTTGCCAATCCCCGCCGGTGCCGCCGTTTTTTTGTTTGCCACACCCGTGTCTACAGTGTGATTCATATTCCCATCGCCTTTTTTATGATTAAGACCGTAAATATCGTATAAACCGCCATCCGGGAGCATCAATATACCCTTACGCACGGCGCCGCTTTCCGCAATCTGAATAGCCGTTACCGAATTGCGCGGTACGAGTTCCACATTTTGATTGGCAAAACCGGTGCCGGCCGCGACAAGCGCGCCCAAACTGTCGGAACGGCGGCCGCGAGGCTCGGCGAACGCCGCCAATACCGTACTGCCAACATTATAATCTACATGATCGGCCGTTGATGCTTCACTGTCCGCATACATGCCTACACCTCTCTATAATAATTACATTTGCGTCGCTCGTCATCACACTTTGTTAATCGGCACATTCGGCGTATTCTTTTTTGCCGAATAGCTTGTATAGTTGCCTGTCCATTTCGCTCGCGCCAAATTCCGGCGCCACGCTCTCCGCAAAAGGCAGCGCGTCAACCGACGCGCCTTTCCTGTTTAGCCTGACCGCATACTTCAACAACTCCTCCGCTTCCTGCTCAAACCCCATACCGCGCAAGTCGCTGATACTCCGGGCGAGGCCGTCGTCGTTTATCGAACCGATGAACGCAGAAACTGCCCTGTAGTACTGTTGTCCGTCGCCAAGCGCCATTGCCGCCTCGCGCAGCGCGTCCCAACTTAGCGGCTCGCCCGGCGCAAGGCGCACCGCACGTTTAGCACATTCAAGCGCCTTGCCATGATGACCCATGCGGGTGTAAACCCCCGACATATTGGCATGCACGCCCGCGTCATCCCGATTAAGCGATGCCGCTTTTTCAAAATGCTCAAGCGCCTCGTCATACTCCCCGAGCTCCTTGCAAGCGACGCCCCAATTCTTATAAGCCGATCCAAATCCCTCGTCATACCTTACGGCGCTCTCAAACGCAGCCTTGGCCTCGCCAAAACGCCTAAGGGTAATACACGCGTTTCCAAGGTTATACCACGCGTCGACAAAATCGCCCCTCGCGTCCACCGCCCGCTCAAAGTAGGCCGCTGCCACGGAAGCGTCGCCCTTCCCGGCGTGGCAGTTGCCCAAATTACAAAGCGCCCCGGCGTTTTTCGAGTCAATGCGCAGTACATTGTCGAACGCTTTACAGGCCGCGTCAAAATCGCCGGCCGAGAACTCGAGTACTCCCAAGTTATTCCAAGCCTCAATTCTGTCGGGCCGGAGCGAAGCAAGCCGTTCGAAAACGAGCCGCGCCTCTTTCAAATCGCCGTGCCTGAACAGCACGTTGGCGAATACAAGCAAAAAACTGTAGGCCCGCGAGTGATACTGCATGGCCGCGCGGCAAAGCTCAAGCGCGTCCTTGAACTTACCGAGCGAGCAGTACCGCTCTATGAGGTTAAGCGTGTTGTCGAGATCCTGCGGGGCATCCGCACAACGATGCTTAAGCGCCTTTATGGAAGTTTCACCCGCCGACATAACACACCGCCTTATTCAACATTCTTTAGATGTTAGATGACAATATTAATTTGTACGCATTGCCCGTACTTCCGGGCGCACGTACCTATAGTATAATATAATATAACAATTTGCGCAATGAAAAAATAAAAATGCCTCGAAATGTTTTTATTTTTTGTTTCATTATCATCCCATAGCCCGTTCTTTCTGGTTTCCAACCGGCTTTAATCGTTTCTGAACGGCTTTTTTTATTCTGAATGTTTTTTAGTCAGTTCACACATCTTTTCGCTGCCATCCCTTATGATTTTTCTAAATCTTTTAAATCTTTAAGTCTTTAAAATCAACGTCAAAGTCAACGTCAAAACATATTTTAAGGGGGGAACAAATCCCCCACGCTCCAAAGAAATATTGGCAAAGCCAATATTTCTTTTCCGCTACCCCCAGAGCGGGGGAGAACCCCCGCAACGCCCCCCACC
>JAITUP010000137.1 GCA_031286265.1 Chitinispirillales bacterium
AAAAGGCCGAAAACGCAAAGGGCGACGTGCTCAATCATTTTTTCAAACGAAATAGTGGGCGCTTCAGGAGTCATGGTCGGAAAAATTTTGACGAGGATGTCTAACAGATTAGGAAACACCCTCATGAGCAGCTCCGGCAGTATGGACGTAATTATGCTTATTACCATCGACACAATCGTTATGAACGTGCATATAAGATAGGTCACAAACACCCGGCGCGTCCCAAAACTCCTGACTAACCAAAGTGGACGGTCCTTTTTAGGGGCATCTTTAATGCCGTTAGCATTTTTGGTATTGTTAGACATTTTTACAGCTATTACTCCCCTGTCGCTGGCCGTAATCACATTATACGGCGCTAAAACACTAAATATACATTAACGCCGTCCGGGATATGGAAAATTGTATAAAAATATTTTTAATTTCTTTTTCATTTTGCCCAGAATATATCGCGTTTTTTGTCGCGTGCCACCAAAACGGAATTTTCAAAATAAAAAAAGATTAGCCGTTGACTTTGGTATCACCGCGATATTATCTTAAGAATATAGGGGCGGCAAATTGGGTGATAAAGTCCGCAATTCATGGCACTGATTGGGCCGTGATGCCTATAACGTGCCGAAATTACGGTCGTTTTTTGAAAATATAAACCAAAATCCTGAGCGGGGTGAATTATGAAAGCAAAGAAAGAAAACCTGCTTCTGGCAGCATTTATTGTGATGACTCTCACCGTTTGCGTCGGTCAGTTGGCAGCGCAGGCGCCGTCGGCTGATTTAGACGAGCTACTTGCCGCTCCGGTAGTTCAAGCCATACAATCCATTCGGGGCACTATGGTTCCGGGAAATAACCTTGCCGGCAAATTGGCCTGGTTGCAAAGTAACGTAGAAAGCCGTGGAACCTATATTATCGAGGTGGACGCCGATGAAAACGTCGCCCCCCGCAGATTCGAATATACCGACATGACCAACGTCACCATAGTACTCAGGGGCGTTGACGCCAATCGTACTATCAGGCTTTCCGCCAATGGGATAATGTTTACGGTGCCTTCTACCATAACCCTGATCTTGGACAACAACATTACCCTGCAGGGCCTCCCCGGCAACAATAGCGCAATGATACTTGTAGACGGCGGAACATTCATGATGAACGCCGGTTCGGCCATCACCGGCAATGGCGGCGTCGGTGTGATTGCGGGAGTCCGGGTGCGTCATCCCAATCCTCCCGTCGGCACTTTTGTCATGAACGGCGGCGCCATCCACAGGAATACCGGGGGCGGAGTACGGATAGTAAGCGGCAGTTTGACCATGAAAGGCGGAACTATCTCCGACAATACCGCGCCTAACGGCGGCGGGGTGTTTGTGGGAACCGGAGGCAATGTAACGTTCACCATGGATGGCGGCGCTATCTCCAACAATATCGCTAAGGAAAAAGGCGGCGGGGTGTTTATCGAAAACGGCGAAAAGGGAGTAGGGCGGCCAACCTTTACCATGAACGACGGTATTATCTCCGGGAACAGCGCCTCAAGCGGCGGCGGAGTATATGCGGAAGATTACGTAACCTTTAATATGCGCGGCGGCACCATCACAAGCAATATCGCCACGGAATATGGCGGTGGAGTATGTGTAGAAATCAACAGTACCTTTAGCAAAACCGGAGGAATCATCACCGGCCATAATAGCGATCAGGAAGATGGTAATGTGGTAGGTAAAACCAACGTGCTGACCGATAGGGGCCATGCGGTATCGGTTGTGGCGACGGGCGCTGTGGAAGGGAGAAAACGCAAAGAATCCACCGCCGGGCCGGAGGATGAACTTTCTATTTCTCTGGACGGATGGATGACGTCATTTGGCGGAACTTGGGACGAATAGGCAAGGCGTCAAAAAATGATCGGGCGGATGATCCGTTCGCCCGCGAACTCGCGCCGCGCCAGAAGTAGAAAAATGACGCACAGCAACAAGAAAAGTATTATCGAGATTGACGGATGTACAAAATATACGGTTTCTAACACACTATACACAGCCGCGACCGCGCTCATCATAAACAGATTGATGAAATGCAGAAAGCGCGGATTAGGCATGCGTACGGATAGATAAGCGCTCGACGACGCGCAGAGAAAAGCTGACAGCAAATACAGGAGGACTGTGGACACGCCCGTGTGCGGCAACCCCCCGTCGGCGATAGGGAGTACGTGTGCCCAAACCACGACCCAAACAGCGCAGATCAGCCCGACCGCCAACGTCATGGCGATAACAAAAAACATCTTTCCAAAAAGTATGGCATCCCTCGATAATCCGGATGTAATCAAAATCTCAAGCGTCCCGTTTACCCGTTCGGAAATGAAAACAGAGTTCGCGAAGTTGGCGGTTACAATCACCGCAAAAGAAAAAATCCAAAACACTCCAACGCGCCCCATATCGGCGCCGCTGTTGAAATACAGCGCAAGGCTCCAGATAATTGGCATCAGGGCATGGATAAGGAACGTGCTTTTGTCGCTGTTGAAAAAGCACTTGAATTCTTTGCGGATGACGGTTCTTAATCCGTTCATTGGCGATCCAGTAATTTGTACCGGCACATCAAGACAACTGTTCTTTCTGTTGTTTGAAAAGCCCTAACTTGTATTCCACCTCACCGAGTAAGAATCTCAATTCGGACGCTTTTTCAACCGCTTCCTGTATGCGCTGTTGTTCGGCTGACAGGTTGGTTATCGCGGCTTTCACGTCTTCGGCTAAAATTGTTAGGCTTGAGATGCGGCTTTCGGTTTCCTTGATTAGCTGTTTCTCTCTTGCGAGTTCTCGTATACGGCGTTCTACGGCGTCCATCATTTCTACCACTTCGTTTGCTTTGCGGCCTACGGCATCTATGTCTTTCGCTTTTGCGCCTATGTCTTCTATGCGTGTGGCGGCGAGCGCCATCATGTCGTTCAGGCTGGCGATTTTTTTCTGGGTCGAGTTAACGAGTTCGCGTCCCTTATCGATTGATTCGATGCGGATTTCTATGTCGGAGACTACGGTGTCCACGTTGTTTATTCGCGCGTCTATCGCTTCGATTTTGCTCGTGCGGCGATTAATCTGGTCCATTTCGGCTTTCAAATTTTCGAGTAGTTTTTCCACACGTGCGAGTTCGGCTGCCGAGTCGTTGATGGCGACGCGGTGCTGTCCCATCGACACGATTTTATCTTCGTTTTCTTCCAGTATTTTATTGAGTTGCGCACGATTTTGTTCCATTGAGGTATTGACCTCGCCGATGTAGGATTTGAAGTGTTCGACCTCTCTTTCGGCATCGGTTACGAGGTCTTGCAGTTTCATGCGTATTTCGCGCATGCTGCTCTCTTTTTCGGAGAGCGCCTGTTTCTCTTCCGTCAAGCGTTCCACCATGTTTTTGGCTTCCATGGATTGTACGGAGACCGTCGACAGTTGCGCGGCCACCGCGTCGACTTTTGTCTGCTCTTTTGTGAGGCCCTGTATTTTCATGTTTATATCGCCGAGCAGGTAGTTGAGCTGATCGAGGCGTTTTTCGGTTTTTTCGACCATCGTTTTGCGTAGCAGTTGCGCGTTTATTCTCTCGTCGACTTCACTCACCATCGCGCCGAGGCCGTCGATTTTTTTCTGCACCTCGTCTATGATGACCGCTCTGTCTTCTGTGGCCTTGATGCGCCCCTCGGCTTTTTCGGAGAGCGCTTTCAGCCCATCGATCTTCTCGCCGACGGCCGTAATGATACTTTCATATTTGCCGAATTCCTGCACGCGTTTTTCGACCTTTTCGATGTTGTTGAAAAACTCGCCGATTCTGTGATTGGTGTCGTCTATTTCGGTACGGTGTTTCAGCATCTTTTCCTCGCTTGCGCTTATGCTTTTGACGAGACCTTTCATCTCCGTGAGTTTGGAGCCTAAATTTGTTATTTCCTGCTCCTGTTTTGCGATTGCTCCGATCTTTGCATCAAGGCCGGTTACCTGCGTTTCGAGCAGCGCGATGTGCGCGTACATGGCGTCTATAGCCTGCCATTCTTTGCTCACTTCTTCGATTTTAACCTTGACCTTATCGAGCGCCTTTTCATATTCCAATACCTGCGCTTTACTATTTTCCATGAGCGCGACGTGTTTGTTTAGCGTGTTGAGCGTAGTTTCGGCATTACGGGCGGCGGCGTGTACCGTGCCCACCTTTTCGGTAATGGTATCTATATTTTGGCTGTGCTGCTGGATTGTCGCCAAACGGGTTTCAAAATGACCGTCAAGTCGGCGCGCTTCCTCGACCATTTTCGACATTTCCTTCATCAGTTCCTTAACATTACGGACTTCGCTCAACGATTCCTGCGAACGCGCCAGCATGTCATCGATCTGGTTGATATTTTTTTCGGTTTTCTCGAGCGACGATATTTTGGCCTGCAGTTGTTTGATGTCGATGTCTATGCGCCAGATCATCTTGTTCAGCAGCAACGATTCTTCGTTTGCCTTATCCACGACCATGCGCTGTTTTTCGAGCGATGAAATTTTTGTTTTTACGTATTCGGAGAGACTGTTGAGGCTTTCAAGTTTTTCGCGCACTACTCTGAAGCGTGCGATTTCCTGTTCCATATCGCTCATTTTACCGCGCACGATATCGGCGTCGGCATCGGATTCCGTCCACTTCGTCTGCGTTTGCGAGAACAGCTCTATCCATGACCTCATTTGTTCCTCAAGTTTTGTCATTTTATCGTCGGCTCGCTTCTGTCTGTCTTCGAGGCCTACGGCGCGCTTGAGCGTGTCGAGTATCTCTTCGCCGCCGGGAGCGTTCAGTTTTTCGAGGAGTTTGTCAACTTTGGCGCTCAGGTTGTCTACGAAATTTTCCTGCGCGGTTATGCGCGACACGGATTGTTCCATGGCGTTTATGCGCCCGGCTAAATTCTCCGACGCGTCGGCTACGCCCTGAATCTCTTTCAGGCGGGATTCAAGAAAATCCGCAAGTTCCTGCGGATCCTTTATTTCTCTCTTCTTGGACGAGAACATCATAAAAGAAGCTCCTCTTGAGGAAACGGTATCTCTCTATGTATTTTCCATTCGCCCTGCACTCTTCTAAAAATGAGCCGTTTGGCGTTTTCTATCCTGTTCAAATTTGTGGTATAAGTTTGATTGAATTTCACCGTAGCCGCGTTGCTCGTCAATTCGGTAAGCATGAAACCGGTGATGCCGATGTTGATTACTTCGTACGCGGCGAACGTGCGCAACTTGTGTTCCCTGTATGCGTCCCACGACTGCCTTCCGTTGACAAACGTAGCGGTCGAATAGAATGTGGTATAGGCGTCGATGTCTTTTGACTCCCATGCCCTTTTCCAGTTCATCACGATCCTTTCAAATTCGCTCTGCCTTCTGGTATGATACAGGGCGGTTTCTGTGCGCCTCGATGCCACCCGCTCAAAATCGACAGACGCAAAGTGCGCCTCGGGCGTTTCCTCACCGCTAACGATTACGACCGGGACGCCGGCCCAGTTCCGTATAATTCCCGCGAAATCGAGAATGTCCGGGTTGGACACGGCCACGCATCCCTGCGTGAAAAGCGGAGGAATATCGCCGCGATCCGATCCGTGGATCCATATCCCGTGGCCGGTGCGTCCGGCCGCGCGGTCTTCCGGGTTCGGGTAGTCGAGGATAAACGCCGCGGGGCCGTATATCGCGGTCAATTCGCTTCTGTGCTTGCGCCCCACAATAAAATACTCGCCCTCCGGGGTCTTCTTGTCCCCCTCCACCCTCTTGGGCCCGTCCACCTCCCCGGTGGCGATAGGGTAGGCCCGCAGGATTTCCCACCCCGACGGGCCTTCTTTATAGATGTACATTATCTTGGCGGCTTTATCGACCAAAACTAGATGTTCCGTAAATCCGCGCGGCATCCTGGTTCTGAAGATATCGGCTAATTGCCTCGCTGATGCCGTAGACGGCGTCTGCGCCGTCCCCGTCGCGCTGCCCCTAGCATATTCGGCATAACCCTCCGGCAAAACGGCCGCTTCGAGGCTGGACGCGCCCGATGTGTCATAGTGTTCATAAGTCTTGTCGATAATGGCGAGTCGCTCGCCGGACGCCGCGTTGGCGGCAATTGCTACGGAAATGTGGGGGATAGCCCAAATCAGCCCAAATCCAAGGCCAAATAACGCCGCGACAACGACAAACGCTTTCGCCCCCTTGGATGCCTGAGGCGCGATTTTGTGGAAATATTTTTTTGCCTTAGTAAGCCTGATTTGTGGAAATTTGGGCCTAAATGTAAACTTTAGCTTGAACTTACCAACACGGCCGGTATCATAGGCGCGCGAGATCTCCCTGGCCCGCTTCCATGTCTGGTAGCGGAACTCAAGCTCTTTCAGCTTGAACGCGACGTATCTCTTAATGCTATGAAAAAAACGCATAACCCATCTTCCTGTTTTACCGGATATAACCGCCCGAACCCAAAAATCCTGAAATCCGCGAAAGGCCGAAAACACCACTCCACTTATAGATTATACTATTTGCGGCGGCTCAATTCAAAAAAAAGAAAAAATATTTGCTTTTCGTACTGATGATGACTTATACTCGGAGGCATAAAACCGGTTTTATTCCAAATTTTCCATGCTACAACGCCAAAATGAACATCGCCTTCCCTGTTCAAACGCCCCTTTGTTGTCCCTTCCTTCACGGAGCGGTATCAGAGGGTTAGGCGACACTTTTTTAAAAAAGGTTTTAAAAAACACCCTGATTCAAATTGCCGCAATATATATTTAGATGAGTTTACGAGTCGGTGGTTTTGTAGAACGACGCTATTTTTTCAAACATAATAAAGGAACGCAGGAAGCATGGAACAAACTATCTTAATATTGGCTTGTATGCCACTTATAATTATATACTATACATTTGCGCACATGGCTACTTTCACCGCAAAAACAGCCGTCGTCGCCCAAAAAACGCCG
>JAITUP010000138.1 GCA_031286265.1 Chitinispirillales bacterium
TTTTGATTTTAGCATTTTTACCCCGATAGTATGCCCACGTGTCCCCCGTAAGCGGTCGCCGCTTATGGGGGACCGCAGGGGGGCTATCGTATCGGGGCGTTACGGGGCAGAGCCCCGTCACCAAAAAAATCAAAAAAAATTACTGATATTACTCCGTCACCAAAAAACAAAGCCAAACTCAATAGATAATTGAGGTTAATTACCGCCGGGTTAATATAACGCTTATCCAATAGAAATATAATATCCAACAACTCGCCAGTGGAAGAAAAAGTTTCTTCATCCATCCGCTTGAGATGCCGCTCCGTAATGTTTGGGACAACAAGTTGATTTTAGCATATGGGTTTTAGGGTGCATCCCGTGAGGGATACAACTTACCCTAAAGATTTTCATGGCTGCGATTCGATTCTTCAAGTTTGTCTTCCCGGCATGTATTATATTACTGATGCAGTGCGTCACACTAAATGTAGGCTGGTCTGATCTATGTCTAGGTTTTTCAATGTCGCCGGCCCGTGTATTCCGGGCAAGCATTATATGCTCGACCCTATGCGGGGGATGGGTAGCGAGTTGATGCGGTTTATCAACAGTGAGCAGTATTTCATCATTCACGCGGCGCGGCAGAGCGGGAAGACCACGCTTATTTGGGAATTGGCCAACGATATAAACGCGCATGGCAAGTACCATGCCTTATACTGCTCGCTGGAAGCTATACAGGAGTTTACCGACCCTGAAAAAGGGATACCGGAAATCGTTAGGAAGATAGCGTCCAGCATCGAAAACCAGAGCTTGCCGACAGGATTCGCGAAAGATGCCGACTATAGCGATACTTCCGGCGTGCTGAACACTTCACTTGTGAGATATTGCCGTTCGCTCGATAAACCGCTCGTTGTATTTTTTGATGAAGCGGACTGCCTGTCTGACGGAACCCTAATTACCTTTTTGAGACAGCTCAGGGAGGGATATATCTCCAAAGGCAGAGTACCGTTCGTCCACTCTTTAGCCCTTGTCGGTCTGCGGAATCTTCGTGACTATAAAGTCCGCGTTCGCCCCGATAGCGAGTCGCGCGGGGGGGCGAGCCCATTTAATATTGTAACGGAATACATCAATTTGAGAAATTTTTTGCCAGCCGAGGTCACCGAGCTTTACGCGCAGCATACCGTTGAAACGGGACAGGCATTTGAGCCGGAAGCAGTGGATTACGCTTTTGAACAAACGTTAGGGCAACCCTGGCTTGTAAACGCCATCGCGAGAGAAGCTACTGTGAAAATTTTGCGGGAAGATTACTCCAAGCCCGTCACCCGTGCCCTTGTTGAACAGGCCATTCAAAACATAATCCTCGCTCGGGGTACGCATGTCGACAGCCTGATGGAGAGATTGAGAGACCCGCGGATCCGCAAAGTCATAGAACCGCTTATCTTAGGCGATGTGGTGATGGACGAAGAAACTGACGACTATCAGTACACAAAGGATTTGGGGCTCATCAGGGAAAATGGCGGCAAGGTCGAATCGGCAAACCCTATTTACGCGGAGCTGATTGTAAGAATGTTGAGCAACAGCGTTCAAAAATCCATAAGCAATACGCACACAAATTACGAGCCCCCGCGCTACATGAAAGACGGCAGGCTCGATATGGATTTTCTGATAAGCGATTTCCAGACCTACTGGCGCGAAAATAGCGAAATCTGGATAAGCCGCTACAAAACCGAACTTTACGAGTACGACGAAGCCGCGCCGCATCTCGTTATACAGGCGTTTCTACAACGGGTAATAAACGGTGGCGGGAAAATCATGCGCGAAATGGCGCTCGGCACGGGACGGTGCGATTTATGCGTAGTCTACGGCGAACAAAAATATCCTATCGAGCTCAAAATTCTGCAAAATATGAGAAAATCCGTCGACCCCATGGAACAACTTACCAAATACATGGACAAAGTAGGCTCAAACTTTGGTTGGCTTGTTATTTTTGATAAAGATACGAAAAAAAATTGGGACGAAAAAATTTACATAAGAAAAGAATATGCCGACGGAAAAGAGATCACCGTTGCAGGGTGCTGAAATTGAAATCAACTATAGTAGTCCCACTTTAGAATAGCGCCTGCATTGCTCGACGACCGCACGTTACTCCGTGATGTCGCCGGACAACGCAGATACCATTTCAAAGTGGAATGAGTATATCAACAGCAACAAAAAACGCGTTAAACATAAAAAAAGGAGAAGGCCCGCTATGACCACTAATTCCGTAAACAAATCAACGCCATACACGCCGGAAGAGATACGCGATATGATTCTCGGCGTAGACGCACTTGTTGAACTCGACGACGACGAGAAAACAAAAGTACCGGCTATCAATCTTGATAACGCCGCCACCACGCCGGCTTTTAAGGAGGTAGCCGAAGAGGTACGTGAAAAACTTCTGTATTATGGTTCTATTGGCCGCGGTGTGGGGCAGAAATCCAGGATAACGACAGACGTCTATGTTGAAGGGCGCGATATCATTAAGAAATTCGTGGGTTTGGAAGGGGATATCTTTGAGAATAAAAACGATGAAAAATATACCGTTCTGCATGTTAACTCCACAACCGACGGAATGAACAAACTTGCGTCCGCGCTCATCAAGAGCCACAGAGATATGGTTCTCACTACCCGCATGGAACATCACGCCAACGACTTGCCCTGGCGCGAACGTGCCCGCACGGTATATGCTGATGTAGATGAGAAAGGGCGGCTAAAAATAGATGATTTTGAGCGGATTCTTGGTGAATACTGCGCCATAGGCAACGGCGGCGGGCTTATTCCAAGCACTTGTAAAATAAAATATGTCACCGTAACTGCCGCTTCAAATGTTACGGGTTATGTTAATGACGTACATGAAATTGCCCGTATCGCTCATGAGTATGGAGCCAAAATCATCGTAGACGGGGCGCAGATTGTCGCGCACCGTGAGTTCAACATGTTAGGGAAAACACCCGAAGAAAACATCGACTTTTTTGTTTTCTCTGCGCACAAGATGTATTCTCCCTTCGGCGGCGGGGTAGTGATAGGGTTGACAGACATATTGAATGAACATATACCTGAATTTTATGGCGGCGGTATGGTTAGCAGGGTGGCCGACGCGGATGCCGATTTTTCTGAAGTGCCGGATCTCTATGAAGCAGGCTCGCCAAATTATCCCGGTGTAGTTGG
>JAITUP010000197.1 GCA_031286265.1 Chitinispirillales bacterium
TTTTGGGGACGGGGCTCTGCCCCGTAACGCCCCGATACATAAGGCCCCCTGCGGTCCCCCATAAGCGGCGACCGCTTACGGGGGACACGTGGGCATACTATCGGGGTAAAAATGTTAAAATCAAAATCAAAACCACACCATCGACTTGTTTTGACTTTAACATTACACCCACCCGTATGGTTTTAAGGGTAAGGGTTTTAGCGTAGTTCGGTTTTAGAATGGGGGCGTTACGGGGGCGGAGCCCCTGTCACCAAAAAAGAATTTGACTTTAAAGACTTTGATTTTAAAGACTTTAAAGGCTTTGATTTTAACGTTGAGGTCAATTGCCGCCGGGTTAAAGTCAAAAACAAAATAAATTTTGTCTTATTTATCCGCGCGATATATATTACCTGTGGGTTGCGTCCGTCATAGCGAGGCGCATTTTTGTTTTTTATCGGAGGCGTCTAAAATTTTGACTCAATCATTTCCGTGTTTGATTCAGTCGTTGCTGTGGACGAACATTGTCACAAAAATTATACTGGTAGCCGGTGGAGCCGTGATTGTCGGCGACTTTATCGCGTCGGTATTCACGATTATCTATCAAAAATCCATATATAGGAAGCGCCGCGCAAAATATGACGAAAACTATACGCCGCGCTGCAGCATCGTAGTCCCCTGTAAAGGCGTACCCAAAAACTTCGGCAACAATCTGCGCGGGTTTTTGCAGCTCGATTACCCCGATTTTGAGGTGATATACGTAGTTGAGGACGCGGGCGACGATGCCGTCCCCGAAATCAAAAAAATCCTCTCCGAAGACAGCCGCGCCAAATTCGTAGTGGCCGGGCTCGCTACGGAATGCGCGCAGAAAAACTACAACATGCTCGCCGCGCTGCGGGAAGTTTCCGATACGTCCGAGGTTTTCGTATTCGCCGATTCCGACATCAAGCCCGCCACGCAATGGCTGCGAGAAATAGTGTTGCCGCTGCAAGACAGCAAGGTGACGGTAACCACCGGATTCCGCTGGCTGCTATCAACATCCGGTTCCGTGGGCGAGCTTTGCCACGCTTATGTCAATATTTTCATATACACCTGTTTCTGTGCGGCCTGCTACTTTGGCGGCGTTGGGTTGTGGGGCGGGACAATGGCCATCAGGCGCAAGGATTTTGAGGAGCTCGATGTGGCCAAAAAATGGGCGCGCGCGGCGGTAGACGACATGAGCCTATCGGCCGTCGCCCTGAAAAATCGCCGTAAAGCCGTGGTCGTACCCACCTGCCTTACCATTTCGGACGACCTGCTGCCAACAATCGGCGCAACGGTGTCATGGTTCGAGCGCCAAATAATGTATCTGAAATCATACCAGCGCCCTCTGTGGCTAGTATCGCTGCCAATCGCGCTTTTTACGGGGGCGTTAATATGTATGCTGCCTGTAGCGGTGATTGGGTCGCTGGTAACGAGCTACACGTTTTGGGAATTGGGCGGCGGCATCTCGGCGGTAGCTATCCTCGGTCATACCGCGGTCGCGTTATTATACCCGATGATGGGGAAAATGCCGTATTTTGGGCGTTTTTTACTATTGCAGCCGTTTTTGCGATTGACGCAAATGGTATCGTATTTGAAAACATGGGCGACGAAGACGATTACATGGGCAGGGATAAAATACGAACTATCGTTTAATGGAGATGTTAAAAAGTTAACGCGATAAGGGATATGTTTCAAAGTAAACGTGTGAATATCAAAGTACCGATTAACTATTGCGCTACACCGCCCGACAACTGCACTTAGAGCAGTGATGTTGTCGGACGGCGCAACGCAACAGTTAATTGGGGGATTAATAATGAGCCAGCCAAATACAAAAAAAACGCTTCGCTGCACCGTATTCGCCTCCGGTGGCGGTAGTAATTTTCAAACTCTAATCGACAAAAAAACGTCCGGTGATTTGCACGTAGATTTTGTATTGATGATAGGCAACAATAGCGGCGCGAAAGCATTTGAGCGCGCGCGGACAAACAACATCCCGACATTGCACACCGCTCCATCACACTTTGCCGATGAAGATTTATATGCGGCTTATCTCATAAGCATCCTGAAAAACGTAAATACGGAGCTAATCGTTCTTGCCGGATACATGAAAAAACTGCCGTCATTAATAATCAACGAATACCGCAACAAAATAGTGAACATCCACCCCGCTCTGCTCCCCGCGTTTGGCGGCAAGGGGATGTATGGTATAAATGTTCACAGAGCGGTAATCGAATACGGCGCAAAAGTGTCTGGCATTACCGTGCATTTTGTTGACGAAGAATACGATCACGGTCCGGTAATCATGCAAAAAACCGTACCGGTGTTAGACGATGACGACGAAAGCACACTGGCGTCCCGTGTCCTCGAGGCCGAACACGAATATTATTGGAAAGCGGTGCAGGCGATTGCGCAGGGGAACGTGCGGGTAGAAGGGCGTAAGGTTATTTGGTTATGGACAAAACACGCTTAAAAAATCTATCAATATCCGAATTAGAATCGTTTATCACTTCTGTTATAGGCGAACAAAAATTCCGCGCCAGACAAATTTTCAAATGGATATACCAAAAACGTCTCTCGGATTTTTCCGAAATGACCAACATGCCCAAAACATTACGCGCCGTCCTTGCCGAACACGCGTCAATCGACAAATTAGAGCCGCGCCGCATCCTCGAATCATCCGAAAACGATGCCGTCAAGTTCGGCTTTGAGCTTATCGACTCAAGCCATATTGCCGAAAGCGTATTGCTGATTGACGGCGACCGTCGTACTGTGTGCGTCTCGAGCCAGCTTGGTTGCGGGCTTGGCTGCGCGTTTTGCGAGACGGCGAAACTTGGGTTCATACGCAATCTCACGCTGGAAGAAATCATCGGGCAGGTTATAGGTATAAACGATTATCTGCACAATAGAGGCGACAGATTGGTGACGAACATCGTCTTTATGGGTATGGGCGAGGCGTTGAGCAATTTTGACAATTTTCTATCTTCATTATCAATCATAATGCACGAAGACGCGTTCAACATCGGCGCAAGGAGAATCACAGTGTCAACGGCGGGCGTCATCCCGTCAATAGAAAAATTAATGAGAGAAAATTTAACGATAGGCTTGGCAATTTCACTAAACGCGTGGAACGACGAATTACGTAATCAATACATGCCCGTCAACAAAAAATATCCAATCAAAGATCTGGTCGCCATCGCCAAAAAATATCATGACCAAACCGGCCGCAGAGTCACGTTTGAATACGTATTGATTAATGGAATAACCGATAGTGGCGAAGCGGCAAACGCGCTGGAAAAGCTTCTCGGCGGTTTTCCTTGCAAAATAAATTTGATCCCGATTAATCCGGTTAATACCGGCAAAATCGGCGGCACATTCAAATCTCCAAGCGATCGGCAAGTGGAAAAATTCGCTGAAAATCTGCACGACCGCGGGTTATCGGCGACAATAAGGAAAAGCCGTGGGCAGGATATTATGGGAGCTTGCGGCCAGTTAGCCTTGTACGAAGCGTCTTAATTTTTTTAAAAATGATTTTAAAGTCATCCCATGAATTATTTTTCGTCGGGCGATTTACGTTTCAATAAATGAATAATACATAGCGTCAAAGAGGCTGGTAATAATACAAGTTATGCAAAAAATCATAAAACAACGGCATTATCTTACCTGTTTTCTATTCGGTGTTTTCGCGCTGGTCGCGGGGTGCGCGTCCTCCGCCAAGGGCGTTCATGTCGATCTTCAGGTTCCCTACGAACCCGAAGCCGTTGTTTTTGTTGACGATTATGAAACGACAGATGCGGAAGAGTCGGCTTATGAATACGAGAGCGTGGAAGAACCGGAACCCGAACCTGAGGTTAGTATCGACGAGTTGCTGCAATTCGCGCGGGAGCTTAGCGGCGATAGCCTCTTTTCCGATGCCGACTCCGTACTCAGGCGCGCTTCAGCGCTCATCAAGCGAAATAGCGAACACGCGGAAGACGAGCGGTTTCCGTGGCGAGACCATATTGACGACGTTATATCCATATACGCGGACTTGGCGCCGTCCGGCTTTTCATTGCCCGATGAAATTTTTACGCTGATTTTCAAATCAGACTTGCTCGAAATGCAGCTTGACACACTGAAATTGTCGCCGAGGGACAGCGCGTTTTTCGAGCGTCTGTCGCGGAAGCGAGGGGTAGTCTACGATGTCCCGATGGTTTGGAACAACCGCGTCAAGCGCGCGCTTCTCGCGCTCACGCGCACACGCGCCAACGCTTTCGACCGATGGCTGAACCGCGCTGGATATTACTACCCCGTGATGGCGCAAATGTTCGCCGATGCCGGGTTGCCGCAGGATTTGGCCTACCTTCCTATTATAGAGAGTGTTTTCAACCCGGCCGCCACATCCCCCGCGCGCGCCGCCGGGATATGGCAATTTATACCGTCAACCGGACGCTCTTTCGGTCTGCGGCAAAACTACTGGATCGACGAACGGCGTGACCCGCTCAAGTCGACGGAAGCGGCAATCAATTTTTTGAGCCAGCTTTACGGCAACTTTGGAGATTGGCATATCGCGCTTGCGGCGTACAACTGCGGCGGCGGCTGTGTGGGAAGAGCGATACGCCGAGCCGACGGTTTGCGCGACTACTGGCAATTGCAATTGCCCAGAGAAACGATGAACTACGTCCCGCTCTATTTGGCTTCGGTGATAATTGCGAAAAATCCGGACGTTTTCGAATTCGCGATACAGGACACATTGGTATTTGATCTCGACACCGTGTATGTGCACGACTGTCTGGAGATGAGGGTAATAGCCGAGGGGATAGACATCCCTCTCGACACGCTAAAGCTCATGAATCCGCACATATTGCATGGGTTTACGCCGCCCGATATGCAGAACATGATTCTCTACCTGCCAAACGGATACGCTGACAAATTCAGGGAATTTTATGAAAATCTGCCCGACAGCGCGAAGACGAAGTTTTACAGCTACGTTGTGCAGCGCGGCGACAATTTGCAGCAAATAGCGCGTAATTTTCGGGTGAAGGCAGACGCGATACGCGAAACTAACCAAATGAGAAGCAACGACGTAACGGTCGGCAACCGCCTGATAATCCCAATTCCCGCCGACGGTACGCTGCCGCAGCCCATGGCCCGGCTCGTAAACCTTAGCGACAGCGATCTCAGGGCGACCAGAAACAGGCGCACAACCCCGCCCGGACGGCCGTTAGGGGACACGGCGGTGCATAGAGGCAGATATACCGTCCAGCGCGGCGACACGCTATACGGCATATCACGGCAAATCGGAGTGCCGGTAAACGAATTGGCGAGGATAAACGGTCTGGATGCGAGGCGTCCGCGGATTTTTCCGGGAGATGTGATAGTATATACGCCGAGGTAGTAAGGTGTGGGGAATGGGACGGGATAATTCGCGGTTGTTTTTTTTCTTTTTTTTTATTGCGGTTTGTCTACCGTAATGTATATTGTATGTTCATAGGACTTGAGGTCGATTATCTAATAACGAAACAAAGATGGAGATAAGGAGCTTTTTCAGGTATGAATGTAGCCTATATTAATCCGTTTATTGCCGCCACTGTGGCGTGCTACAAGAACATGATGGACGCCGAGCCCACGCAGGGGGCGCCGGTCATCAAGAGAGAGCCGTTCCCCAAGTATGACATATCCGGCATCATCGGGTTATCTGGGGGCGCGCAGGGCTCCATATCGCTGTGCTACCCCATGCAGTCGGCTTTGGCCACTGTATCCAAGATGGTTGGGGTGCCTATCACCGAGGCCGGCGTAGACCTCGCCGATGCGATAGGCGAAATCGCGAACATCGTCGCGGGCTTCGCAAAGCGAGACCTCGCGGGGCTGAATCTGTCCATATCGTTGCCGAACGTAATAATAAGTAATCACGTGCTGTCAGGCTTGAGCGGGGTGCCCACGGTCATAGTCCCGTTCACGTGCTCTCTCGGCCCGTTCGCGATGGAAATATCACTGAAAACTTCTTAAAAAAGGCCATGAGGAGGCATAAAACATGAAAGTGCTTTTAGTTGATGACTCGGTAACAATGCGCCGCATCCAAAAGACGCAGATTGGCAACCTTGGTGTAACCGAAATAGTCGAAGCTGGCGATGGCCAAGAGGCCCTCGGAGTACTCAAAAACAACATGCCCGTAGACCTCGTACTGCTCGATTGGAATATGCCGATAATGGATGGCATAACATTCCTGAAGACCGTGCGCGCCGATGCCACATACAAAGATGTAAAAATAGTCATGTGTACCTCTGAATCAGAAAAATCAAGAGTAGTGGAAGCGTTGAAATCAGGAGCCAACAACTACATTGTAAAACCGTTTACACCGGAAGCGCTGAAAGAAAAATTAGGGCTGTAGATATGTCATGTGGGGGCTGTCTCAAAAGCCGTCATTGCGAGCGCCCAGCCCACCCCGTCATTGCGGGCTTGACCCGCAATCCCCAACGACAAGATTACATAGGGGGATTG
>JAITUP010000211.1 GCA_031286265.1 Chitinispirillales bacterium
ACACGCGGGCATACTATCTGGGTATAAATGCTAAAGTCAAAAACAAACCAACCACGTAAGAATGAACATCGCCCTCTCCACTCATACGATCCTTTGTTGTCCCAAACATTACGGAGCGGCATCAGGGGGTTAGGCGACACATTTTAAAAAAAAGGTTTTAAAAAACGTCCTAATGGAAAATTTGGGTTAAAATCAAAATCAAAGTCAAAATCAAATTCAAAACATATTTTACTTGCGGTAATATATATTTAGAAGCATGACCGACACCACATCACCACAACTGCACATACAGGCATTTTGGAACTACATGGCGGAGCACGAATACCAGCGCATGATAGGCCTAACGCTAATTGTTGTACTTGCGACGTATATCGTGTTCAGGCTTATCAGGCATCTGTTCCGCAAGATTATAGACCGCAAGATCATCGCTAATCAGGAAAAATGGTTTCATGGCGGCATACAGTTCCGCAACGTGAAGATTCTGTCGGCGCCCAAGCTCGTATCCATGTCGCTGTTTGCTTCCAAGATTCTGCGTTTCGCGGTCTACGCGCTTTTGCTTTATGCCGCGCTGCCGCTGATTTTTGCCATTTTCCCCGCGACGAGGCACCTCGCGATAATGCTGTTTTCGTGGATAATTACGCCGCTCATCTCAATGGGTCAAAGTTTCGTAGCCTATCTGCCTAATCTCTTACGCATAGTCGTTATTGTCGTGGTGACGCGCTATATTCTTAAGTGTCTGCGCTATACCGCGCGGGAGATAGAGGCGGGTCGGCTTGTCGTCCCCGGATTTTATTCCGACTGGGCGCATGCTACATTCAACTTGCTGCGGATTTTTATAATCGCGTTTACGGTAGTGCTCATTTTCCCGCTTCTGCCGGAGTCCGAGTCTTCAGTTTTTAGAGGCGTATCGGTTTTTATAGGCGTGATTTTTTCGATAGGCTCTTCAAGTGTCATATCCAACATGGTGGCGGGGATGGTCATTACCTACATGCGCTCGTTTAAAGTCGGTGACAGAATTAAGGTAGGCGATGTTTTTGGGGATGTGGTTGAAAAGGCGTTATTTGTTATACGTGTGCAAACTGTTAAAATGGAGATCGTAACCGTTCCCAATTCAATTGTCCTTTCGTCGAACATAGTGAATTACAGCGCCGCGGCAAGGGAGCATGGGCAGGGCGTTATATTGCATGTCGATGTGGATATCGGCTATGAAGTGGTATGGGAAAAGGCGAACGATTTGTTGGTAGAGGCCGCTTTAATGACCGAGCACATACAATCCGAACCGCGGCCTTTCGTGCTGACGCGGTCGCTCGACAGCAGTTCGGTGAAGTATCAGATCAACGTTTATACCAAGCGTCCCGATTTGCAAGCGAAGATCTGTTCGGATTTGTACAGGCACGCGCTGACCGTGTTCACCCGTGAGGGTGTGGATATGATTGTGCCGGTGCATGGAGTTATCACGTCTTAAATTCGATAACCGCCTTTTCGTTCACCTTCCATTCGCCGCCCATCAACAGCTTGGCTACCCCGGGTTTCACCGTACCTACGCCAACCGCGTTAGCCGGGGCGAACTCGGCCGAGTCGCATGATGACGACATCCAGCCGCGGCGCAGGCCGTTGAGGGCCGCACGTTGGGCCGACACGTCTTCACCTACCGAAAACTCTGCAATCAGGTCGTCGGTCTGGGTAAATTTGAAAACGGAGACCCCTTCCTTAAACTCCGGCGTCGCCGCGTTGTCGCCGCTGTTAGCCCATACACCGAAAAGGTCGTTTGCGGGAAGATAGAATGTTTTTGACATAATTTACTCCATTTATTGATAATGTGAGGATGATGATTGGCTATTCGGTTTTCCTGTAAAGAATCAATATACAACATCGCGCTCATAAAATCAAAGTCAAATTCTTTTTTATTTTTTTTGAGGGCCGCATTCCAAAAACACGCAAAAACAAAAAAACATCTACAAAATATAATGCAATAAACTATATTCATGTAAAAACAGGGGCAAAGAAGTGTAAACCATGTAAGGTTGTACGGTTTCGTCACCCAAAAAAGACTTAAAAGATAATGAAAATCGTCACAAAAAACAGAAAAGCGTATCACGACTACGAGGTGCTGGAAAAAGTTGAAGCGGGCATTATGCTGACCGGGTCGGAGGTTAAGTCTATTCGCGCCGGCAAGATAAGCCTTGCCGACAGCTATGCGATGTGTGTCGGGGGCGAGATGTTTTTGAATCACATGCACATAAGCCCATACACGCATGGCGGGCTTTATGGCCTGCCGGAACCTACGAGGCGGCGCAAACTGCTGATGCACAGGAAGCAGATCGCGCTTTATAGCACGGAAGTGGAACGCAAGCAACTGGCGCTGATACCGCTTGCGGTGTATTTTAAGGATCAATGGGTAAAAATCGAACTCGGACTATGCCGAGGACGGAAGAAATACGATAAGAGACAGAAAATCGCCGAACAGGAGGCCAAGAGAAAAATTGCGCAGCTTGTTTCAAAAAGATAAATTCGGATGGGCGCTTGTGCTTGCCGTCGTCGTGATGGCGCAAACAACGGCCGCCGCAAACGTCACGATCCGCACAATGCCCGAAAACAAAACCCACCGGGCGCACTCGTTCAGGCAAGACGGGGCGGTGTGGGTATCGGTGACGGATTTCGCGGAGCAGGCGGGATTCCGGCATGGCGTAAATCCGGCATCCCGCAGGCAGACATTCTCAAACAACGCGGGCAGCGTATCGTTCGTTCAGGGTAACCGGTTTTATATGGTTGACACAGAGGCGTTCATCCTCCCGTTCCCGCCGACTGTTCGAGAATCGAGGTTGTATCTTCCCGTTGGCGAGCTTGTGAGGGCGTTTGGCGCCAAATATCCCGGGACGCTTAACTGGGATGAGGGAGCCTCGACCATTACCGTCGATTCGCGGAGACCGACGACGGTTGCCGCGTCGACGCCGACACAAACGGCATCAACGACACCGGCGCCGCGTCCGGCCCCGGCCCCCCGAACGCCTGATCGCCCGGCCACCGCGCTGTCCGATATACCGCAGTTCACCACCATTGTTATAGACCCCGGGCACGGCGGCAGGGACCCCGGCGCTATCGGCCCCGGAGGCGCCAAAGAAAAAGACGTGACGCTCGCAATCGGCCTCGAGTTACGAAGATTGCTCCGACAGGCCGGGCTCACGGTGTATATGACGCGTGATACGGACGTGTTTGTGCCGCTGCGCGACAGGACGAACTTCGCTAATCAAAAACGGGCCGATCTTTTTGTAAGCATCCACGCCAACGCCGTCGACGGCAACCAGCGGCGGAGGGATGCGGTTCGCGGCTACAAGATATATTTTCTGTCTCAGGCCAAAAACGAAGGAGACCAGTTGTCGGCCATGCGGGAAAACGCCGTTGTTGAACTTGAAGACAGAGAAACCCGGCACAACTACGACGCGTTGCAAGATGTACTGATAAGCATAGCCGGAAACGAGCTCTTGCGCGAAAGCCAGGAGCTCAGCATCATAATGGAGCAAACGTTCGGTTCGCGGCAGAGTAGAATCCCGCGCCTGCATCTCGGTGTCGGTCAGGCGAATTTTTGGGTACTCAACGGCGCGTTTATGCCGTCTGTGCTTGTTGAGGTCGGGTTCATTTCCAACACGAACGAAGAAAAACTGCTCACGGACAACAGAGTTCAGACGCAACTCGCGTCCGCTCTCAGTGAATCGATATTGAAATTTAAAACCATGTTTGAGGCGGGCAATAACTAATGGGCGATGAAAGACCAATCGGCGTTTTTGATTCAGGCCTCGGCGGGCTGACGGTTGCGAAAGAAATTTTTCGTCTGATGCCCGGTGAACGAATCATATACCTCGGCGACACCGCGCGGGTGCCATACGGCAACAAGTCGGAAGAGGCGATCAAGCGCTTCGGTCTGCAAGACGCGCGGATGCTGCTCGACATGGACATCAAACTCCTGATTGCCGCGTGCAACACAGTCTCGTCCGTCGCGCTCAGTCATTTGGAACAGCATGTCAAGGACATACCGGTAATCGGCGTGGTTTGGCCCGGGGCGCGGGCGGCCACATCAAAGAGCGTGGAGAAGCGGATAGGGGTGATAGGCACGGCGGCGACAATACGTTCGGGATCATACGCAAAAGCGATCAACAGCATAGACCCGAACATCAAGGTATACGGAAAGCCGTGTCCGCTGTTTGTACCGTTGGTCGAAGAGGGGCTCATCGACAGCGACATTACAAGGGCGGCGGTTCAACATTATCTGTATGAAATGGTCGACCTCGGAATCGATTGTCTGATACTTGGATGTACGCATTATCCCATACTGATGGAGGCCATTCAGGGTGCCGTCGGCAACCGCATACAACTGATAGACAGCGCGCTGTGGGTTGCCAAAGAGGCGCAAAATATTCTCAAAGCAACGAATGCCGCCGCCGCGGGCGACACGGGCGGCTTCACATTGAGCCGGTTTCTGGTTACCGATCTCACACCGAATTTCGAACCGGTAGCCGAGGCGCTTTTGGGGGCGGGGATACCGAATATCGAAAAAATCGCGGTTGAAGAATTGGAAAAAAAGTTTTAAAAAGTCAAAGTTTTATCCCGTAGCCACATACTTCCATTCCCCGATATTACGCTTCTCGCCGTCGAAATTCACCCCCACCTTAAACAGTTTTTTCCCGCTCCCTGCCCACGGCAGCAAATATTCTTTCGTATCAATTTGCGCGAGCGCCTCGTCTGCCGTTTTGTCTAACTTAAACTCAAAGCAGTAGACGAAGTTTTTAGTTTCGACAATGGTATCTATCCTTCCATCCGCGATTCTTACTTCCGCCCGGCAGTTGAGGCCAAACTGTTTGAACATCAAAAACACGACGGTTTGGTAATAATTTTCCGTTTCTTTGATGATATCATACGGCACTCCAGCCATGTATTGGCGCATGGCCTCTATCGCTTTTTCAATCTCGCCGTCTTCGAGGGCATCGGGCAAGTTGAAAAACAGTGCGCGTGATTTATCTTCCGGGACTTGCAGATATTGTTTGAGTAGCGATACCGTAAAAGAGGAACGTACTTCGATGTTTGGGAAATCAAGTGTGTAGCGGTTTCTGTCGGCATTGTAGTCGGTTATTGTCAGGTATCCGCTTTGGTATAGTACGGGTTCGGCCTTCATGTTTTCGACATCGTATTTGCGAAATTCCTCATGCCCGATTTGCATATTGCTTAGGTTGGTGATGTTTATTTTTTGCTCGGCAATCAGCTTTACCAAAAAAGTCGGCGTACCGGTCTCGTACCAGTAGGGATCAAATTCTCCGCCTTTTTTAAAATGGCTGAGCAGGCCGAAAGAGTTATACACTTTGAGCGGTTTTTTGGTGAACCGATAGCCGTCATAATATTGGCGCAGATTTTCCATATATTCTTCCCTGTCCCTGCCCGTTTCATCCAAAATATTATCTATCGCAGGAGCGAAATCCCGCTCTAACTCCTCCTGCGTTATACCGCAAATATCCGCATAGCAAGGATCGAGGGTTAGATCGTCCAAATGGTTTAGATCGGAAAACACGCTTACTTTGGAGAATTTGGTTACGCCGGTCAAAAACAAAAAACGCAAATATTTGTCGGATGGCTTCAAAATACCATAAAATCCTTTTAACTCTTCTCGCATGGTTTTGTGTAACAAACTATCTGCCGTCATAGTATCTAAAAGCGGCTTATCATATTCGTCAATAATTACCGCGACCCGTTGCCCACAATGCCCGTGCAGCGCGTGTATCAAACGAGCAAATTTGTCGGAAATGGTTTCACCGGTAAACGGCACCCCATATTTTTGAGCGCAAAGTTCCAAGTCTCTATTCAGGTTAGCGTGCAATTCCACAATCCCGTTCAGGTAGTTGCCCGCTCCCAAGTCTATCCTAATCACCGGATGTTTCTTCCACTCCCAGTCGAGGGAATTGATGGCCAGCGCCGGCCGCCTTGCAATTTCACCAAACAGCTCCCGCCGTCCCTCAAAAACCGCCTCTAACGTCGAACAGAGGAGCGATTTACCGAAACGGCGGGGACGGGAGAGGAAAAATGACTGCCCGGAACCGGTCAGCCACTCATGAATACGCGCGGTCTTGTCCACATAAACAAAGCCGCCTTCACGAATTTTAGGGAAATCTTGAATGCCTATGGGAAGTAACTGTCTCATACTGGGCAAAATACTATAAAAACAAAGAGGAACGCAAATAATTTTTGGGGGACAACCTATCCCATCGTGAAAAAAAATTAAAAAAAACATACGTTTAGACTTTTACATAGATTATATTATGGAATCCGGTATCCAAAAAGCCGCATTCACACCCCATAAACCCTGTCGCGGATGTCCTGTGCCGGGGAGTTCGCGGTTTTTTGAGGCGTTTTTTAATATATTTGGCGAAGGTGATTCAAGATGATAGCATTAGTAATTGTCTGTTGTTTGTATGTCCTGTGTTCATTGATTCTCTTAGGCTACGGCGTCCAGTGCTATGTTTTGACCTGTTTTTTCCTGCGTAAGAGGAGAGGCAAAATTGAGGCCCAACGCGAAACCATGAAGCGCTACTATGGCGTTACCGACGAGTCGCTCTTCCCCAAGGTCGTCGTCCAGCTTCCCATGTACAACGAGAAAACCGTGGCTTGCCGCGTTATAGAGGCGTGCGTCGACATCGACTACCCACGCTCGCGCTTTGAGATACAGGTGCTTGACGACAGCACCGACGAAACCCGCGGCTACGTCGACCAATCGGCGGCTAAACTACGGGAGGCGGGGGTAAGCATAAGCGTTATAAGACGTACCGATCGCGTCGGATTCAAGGCCGGAGCGTTGCAAAACGGGTTAAAATACACGGACGCGGAATTTGTAGCGATTTTTGACGCCGATTTTGTACCGACAGCGGAATTTCTCAAAAAATCGGTGGCGTTTTTTGTCGATAAGCCAAAACTCGGGTTGGTTCAGGGACGCTGGACGCACCTCAACAAGAAATCGTCCCTCATAACGCGCGGACAGGCTATGGGCATAGACGGCCACTTCATGGTTGAGCAGGCCGCCCGCAGTTGGAACGGATGGTTCATGAACTTCAACGGTACTGCTGGAATTTTCCGCGTAGAGGCCATACAGACAAGCGGCGGATGGCAGCACGACACCCTTACCGAAGACATGGACCTGTCATACAGAATGCAGCTTGCCGGATGGACGACGGAGTATGTGCCGGAATTGGCTGTTCCCGCCGAGATACCCGAAGACATGAACGCGTTCAAAAACCAGCAATTCAGATGGGCAAAGGGGTCTATTCAGACCGCCATGAAAATCATCCCGCAGCTCATAAAGCACAAAGTACCCACGTTCAAATTCATTCAGGCCGTGTTGCACCTGACTCACTACGTCGTCCACCCTCTAATGCTGATGATTGCCATATTGACGATGCCGGTCCTCTTTTTCGTAAAAATAACGCTCTCTCCACTGTGGATGGGGCTTGTCATTACCGCCATGATTTTGGCGACAAGCGGCCCGTCAACGATGTATATGGTATCCCAGCACTTCCTTGGAAACAAGGTGCGGAAGCAATTTTTCCTGATTCCGGCAATGATGCTTCTTGGCACCGGTCTTGCGGTTAATAACGGCAGGGCGGTTATTGAGGCGCTTCTTAAAATGGAATCTCCGTTTCACCGCACGCCCAAAAAAGGCGAGAAAAAGGCCAAGGCCGGGTATAAGCCTATCAGAGACATTACCTGTTTATTCGAGGTTGCGCTCGCTATTTATTGTTTTACGGGGCTAAAAATATTTTTCGGATACACAAATTTTTTCGTTACCCCTTTCCTTGCGCTTTACGCTTCCGGTTTTTTGTTTGTGGGCGTTTTGTCGATAGTGCATTTGCACAAGCCGGATGTTATCGACATGAGATTATTCGGCAGGGCCGTCCCGGTGCTGTCGAAAGCGTTGCCGTTGTTTTTGACATTGACATTGCCGACGTTGTCGCTTTACATCTAACAGAAAGGAACACAAAATGAAGCACGGATTTTCAAAATTAATCTGGGGAACATTTTTGTTGCTCGCCGCGGTGTTTATTGTGGTTAATCAGTTTGATGGCTTCACAAATTTTGGCATTGGCAGTATAATTGCCGCGATTTTGGCGCTTGCGTTTATCGTACAGTGCGTAGCGCATCTGCGCTTCGCGCCGCTTCCTATCCCGTTTGCGGTGCTGTATATCGTTTTCCAGTCAACTCTGGGTTTGCCCAAAATAACGATTTGGACGCTAATTCTTGCCTCACTCCTTGCCGCGGCGGGGCTTGCCGTCCTCATGCCGAAAAGACGCGGCGGATGGCGCGTGGAATACAGACACCATCACCGCGAACCGAGAGCCCGCAAGACACAGATGCGTACGGAGAATATCGACGGCGACAACAATCCGACCGTTAGCGTGAATTTTGGATCGGTCAGCAGTCGTTTGTCTTCCAATAACCTCGAAACCGCGCAACTGCACTGCAACTTCGGCGCGTTGGAGATTTATTTTGACCAAGCGGAACTCAGCGGAGGCAGAGCGGAGGCCAGCCTGAATTGCAGTTTTGGCGCGATAGTATTATTCATACCGGGACACTGGCGCGTCATAGACCGTTTGAACTGCACGTTAGGCGGCGTAGACATGGGCAAACCTCCAGCCCCGCCACTGCCAAACGCCCCCCAGCTAACCCTTACCGGAAGCGTGTCGCTTGGCGGGGTGGAAGTGCGATTTGTGAGATAAAAAATTAAAATCATTAAAATCTTCCAAGTCGTAATGTATATTTTGCATGTTGCGGTGAAATTTGCGTTTGATGCCTAACAATGAACAGTAAATATGGGGATTTTGATGAGGGAACGTGTAATTTGTTTGGCCCTGCTTTGTATGGCGGTTTCGGTTTTCGCCCAGCCAAAGATTGCCGTGTACGTCGCGGGCGGCAGAGACGCGGGGGAATACAGGGTATTGAGCGGGTTAATGCTCGAAGCTTTCGTGGGAAGCGGGAAGTATGTGGCCATAGAGCGTTCCGAGGCGTTTATCGCCGAAATCGACAGAGAGCAAGTTGTACAGCGTAGCGGGGCGGTAGACGATGCGCAGATTAGCCGCTTGGGGAGGCAGTCCGGTGTCGATTTTGTGTGTGTAGTGGACATAGAGCCCGCGTTTGGCGAATATCATCTGTCGGCCCGCGTAATTGATGTTGAAACGGCAAGGGTAACTGCCATGAGCACAGCCGATAGCCCGTTAAGTAATATGGGCGAACTCAGACGGGCCGTAGATGTGATAGTTGACGGATTGTTAGGAAGCGGCGGGCAGCAACGACAGAGCGCTTCTCGCCAGCAGAGCGCGGCGGCCCCTCGGCAACAGGCTCCCCTTCCCGTCCGGCTACAATACGACGACTTCACCGGCGGACAAAGAATCGGCACGTGGGCTTTAAACTGGCTTTTTCCGGGCTTGGGGTCTTTTACCATAATGGACGACAAGGTCGGCGGCTGGACCCAAATAGGGTTGTTTGGCGGCGGAATCATACTTATGGTGGCCGGAATTGATGAAGAATGTACGGAAATCGGATGGTTTGATTATTGTGAAACGGTTGTTAACGATGCGTTTTTTATTGGATTGCTTGCGATAGTCGGCAACGGTATATACAATATCTACCGCTCCGTTAGCTATAGGCCCAAACCTAGAACGGCATTGGGCGACATGGGAGGCCTGAATTTCGCCATCATGCCCGATAGACACGGCGAACTTAGGGTCATGGCGCGTTACAACTTGTCGTTTTGATTGGAACATTTTTAAAAAAACTTCAACTTTACACGAAAAACAAAATGTTACCATCCGTCCCTGACCAATTATGTATATTATCGTAATTGATATACCCCATTTTCTAATAAGGAATCTTGCGCCATGGCATGGTTTAAGAAGAGAGACGATCGCGACGGCAAGAAAAAGTCGCAGGACGATATATGGGTCAAGTGCCAATCCTGCTCCGCGCACGTGTTTAAGCAGGATTTCATCAATAACCAGAGCGTCTGCCCCAAGTGCAACTGGCACGGAAAATTGACTGCCTACGAACGGATAGGCCTCACGCTCGACAGCGGGACGTTTGTGGAGATGTTCGAGAACATCCGCCCCGCCGACCCGTTGCAATTCGTCGACGGCAAGGGCCCCTACACCGAAAAGGTCGAAGCGGCGCGGGCGAAGACAAAACTCAACGAGTCGATCGTTACCGGCGCGGGCAAGTTGAACGGGCTCGATGTGGCCGTCGGTGTGATGGACTTCCGCTTTCTCGGCGGGAGCCTCGGGTCGGGGACGGGCGAAAAGATACTGCAGGCGGCAAACTACGCCTATGATAAAAATATCCCATACATACTATTTTCCGCGTCCGGCGGAGCCAGGATGCACGAGGGGATTTTGTCTCTCATGCAGATGGCCAAGACCTGCGCCGGCGTCGCGCGGTTAGACGCGAAGAAAATCCCGTTCATATCGATACTGACCGACCCGACCACGGGCGGCGTCTCGGCGTCCTACGCGATGGTAGGCGACGTTAACCTCGCCGAGCCGGGAGCGCTCATAGGGTTCGCCGGGCGGCGGGTGATTGAGCAGACAATCAAGCAAAAACTGCCGGACAACTTCCAAACCGCCGAATTTGTACGCGAGCACGGTTTCATAGACAAAATTGTGCACAGGCGGGATATGAAGAAAATATTACACACCATCCTTTCATACTATAACAGGTAAAGAGGCGGTTCTATGGAACGCGAGTTTGATTTTGAAAAACCTGTCGCCGAGATGGAAAAGGCCATAGAAAAGCTGAAAGCCTCGGCGTCCGGCGATACGGGAAGCATTGCCGCGCAGATCGCGGAGCTTGAGAAAAAATGCGAGGAGCGGAAAAAAGAAATATACGACTCCCTCACACCTTGGCAGACGGTGCAGGTCGCAAGACATCCGAAACGGCCGGTACTCTATGATTATATCTCGCTGATATTCAGCGATTTCATAGAGCTCCACGGAGACAGGGCTTATGGCGACGACCGCGCGCTGATAGGCGGGTTCGCGAAACTTGGTGAGCAGAAAGTGATGCTCATCGGCCACAGCAAGGGGAAAAATGTAGACGAAAACGTCCGCCGTAATTTCGGGATGGCGCGGCCGGAGGGATACCGCAAGGCGCTACGGCTGATGCGGCTCGCCGAAAAATATAACGTGCCGGTGGTAACTTTTATTGATACGCCGGGCGCGTACCCGGGCTTAGACGCCGAAGAACGCGGCCAAGCCGAGGCCATAGCGCGAAATCTCACGGAAATGGCGAAATTAGAAATCCCCATCGTTTCCATAGTAACCGGCGAAGGCGGTAGCGGCGGCGCGCTGGGGATCGGGGTTGCCGATGTTGTACTGATGCTGTCGAACGCGGTATATTCGGTGATTTCGCCCGAAGGTTGCGCGTCAATATTATGGCGCGACGCAGCGTATTCCGCACAGGCGGCCGACAGCCTAAAAATCACGGCAAAATCGCTATTATCGCTTGATGTGATAGACGAAATAGTAAAAGAACCCGCCGGCGGCGCCCATACCAACCATCGGGCGACGGGCGACACGATAAAAAAAGCGATTTTGAAACACCTGAAAAAGCTGTTGACGCTAACGCCGGCAAAACTAACGGAAAAGCGTTTTGAAAAATTTTCCGCAATGGGAAAATTCATAAAATGACTTGTTGATGCAAAAAAATATCAACACAAAAAGGACAAAAAAAATGAGCCTGACCACAAAATTGAAAACCGAAAGCCTGCTGCATAAAATCCCCTTGAGGATTACCGACACGACATTGCGTGACGCACACCAGTCCCTATGGGCAACGCGGATGCGCACCAACGATATTCTCGACATAATTGATGTCATAGACAATGTCGGTTACTACTCGCTTGAAGTTTGGGGCGGCGCGACTTTCGACGTATGTCTGCGTTTCCTGCGCGAGAACCCGTGGGAACGCCTGCGCCTTATCAAAGCGAAAACCAAAACGCCGCTGCAAATGCTGCTCCGCGGCCAAAACCTCGTGGGATACCGCAACTATGCCGACGACGTGGTCGACCGCTTCGTCGCCCTCTCGTGCCAAAACGGGGTAGACATTTTTAGAGTGTTCGACGCGCTCAACGATACGCGCAATCTTGAGGCATCCATCAAAGCCGTCAAAAAACACGGCGGCCACGCACAGGGAACGCTCGCCTATGCCATCTCGCCCGTCCACACCGTTGAAAAATACGTCCAGTACGCCAAGGAACAGGTAGCGCTCGGCATCGATTCGCTCTGCATCAAGGATATGGCCGGCATACTCTCGCCCATCATGGCGGAACGCCTTGTCGTGAAATTGATAGAGGAACTCGGAAACGACATCCCCATCCAGATACACTGCCACGCATCGAGCGGCATGGCGATCGCCGCGTATGTGGAGGGCGTGCGCGCGGGCGCGGGCGCGATAGACTGCGCAATTTCATCTATGGCGGGAATGTCTTCGCAGCCGCCCGTCGAGACTATGGCCGCAATATTTTCGGAAACCAACTACTCGGCGGACCTCGATATGGACGCGCTTGATAGAATCATGAAATATTTCATCGACCTCGCCCCCAAGCGCAGCTCGGCGCCGCCTTCGGCGATGCCGATAGACCCGGGAATTTTGATGCATCAGATTCCGGGCGGGATGATATCGAACTTCCGCTCACAACTGCAAATGCAAAAAGCGCTCGACAAACTCCCCGAAGCGCTCAACGAGGTAGCCAAGGTGCGCGAAGACTTGGGGTACCCGCCGCTCGTAACGCCCACAAGCCAAATACTCGGCACACAGGCCGTGATGAACGTACTCTCTGGCGAACGCTACAAGATCGTCCCCAAGGAAGCGAGGGACTACGTTAAGGGCCTATACGGCCGTTCGCCCGCGCCAATCGACGAGGCCATCGTCAAGAAAATATTAGGCGACGAAAAGCAAATCAATTACCGTCCCGCGGATAAAATCGAACCGATGCTGCCCAAGGCGACAGACGGCATAGACCCGTCGCTCATCTTGGGCGAAGAAGACATACTGTCCTACGTAATCCTACCCGAACCCGCGCTTGAATATTTCAAGTGGAGGGCAATGCCGCCCGAGAAACGCCCGGAAATTCCCGCCGACATTGAGATGAAAAACGCAACGGGCGCAACGCCGAAAGACACCGGCGAGGCATCGGGCGCGGACCCGACAACGCCGCTCGCGCCCATGGAAAAGAGAATGTCGCCGATACAGATCGACGGAGTTACGGCAGAGCTAATAGAAAAAATTGACGGGTTGATGATAGACGAAATCGTACTGCGCAAGGGCGACTACACAATATCCGTGAGGCCCCAAGGCGTCGTGCCGATATCATCCGTCGCCGCCCGCCATCAGCAAACGATAAGCATGCCGACGGTATCGTCAATACCGCCGTTAAGCGCCCCTCCAGCCTCCTACCCACCCGCGGCCGAACCGACAAAAAATGAATCCGAGCCCGCGGCGGAATACACAAACACAATCAACGCCCCGCTCGTAGGTACATTCTATTCAGCCCCCGGCCCAGGCAAAGGCGCGTTCGTAAAGGAAGGCGATATCGTTGAAAAAGGCGACAAGGTCTGCATTGTGGAAGCAATGAAATTATTCAACGAAATCTCCGCGCCCTCACGGTGCAAGATCGTCAAAATACTGGTAGAAGACGGGGCAGGGGTCGATAAGGATCAGCCGATATTTGGTATTGTGGAAGTGTAACATAGCTGTTATTTTTCAAGACATTGGAAGCCTTGAAACAGCGGGAGGACCCCCAAAATGAAAAAATTGCCGACCGGTTTGCAGGTGTTCGAGTATATCCGTACTTCGGGCGCCGTATATGTTGATAAGACGGATATGATTTACAACATTGTATCCGACGCCAGAAAACAATTTTTCGTCTCCCGCCCGCGCCGTTTCGGCAAGACGCTTTTATGCTGGACGCTCAACGCGCTCTTTAGCGGGAAGCGAGAGTTATTTGAAGGGCTTGCAATCTCCAAGACCGACTGGGCGTGGGAGAGTTATACGGTTATTCATTTGGATATGAGCGAGGTGAATACGCTCGACGGCCCCGCCGGTGTTAGAAGTTCGTTGGTCAGGCGGACAGAAAAAATCGCCGACAAACATGGAATTGACTTACACTGTGAGACGGACCCGGGAGAGATGTTGGCGACGGTAATTGTCGAGCTCGCCGAAAAGCATGGGAAGCCGGCGGTTGTGATTGTAGACGAATACGACAAACCGTTTACGGATTTTTACGACAAGCCCAAGATGGCGGAGGATGTCCGCGATATTATGAGGGGTTACTACGGTAGATTAAAATCAAACGAACCGCACATGCACTTTCTGTTTATGACGGGAATTTCCAAATTCACCAAGGCCGGCGTTTTTTCGACGCTGAATAACTTGAACGATATTTCACTCGAAGAAGATTTTGGTACGCTGTTCGGATATACCCAAGAAGAACTTGCGGAGTATTTTGGCGAACACCTTGAAGTCGTGGCGAAAAAGCAGGACATGCCGGTGGGCGAGCTCGTTGAAAAAGTAAGAAGCTACTACAACGGTTTTTGCTTTGACGGCATCCACAAGGTATACAACCCGTTTTCGATGCTTAATTTTCTGCAGAGTAAAGAATTTGACAACTTTTGGATGGAGAGCGCAAGTCCGAAAATAATCGCCGACTATATGAAAGGTAAGAATCTTACGGTTGAACAATTCAGAGGGATGGTGGTCTCAAGGGATTTCGCGCGCAATCCGGGCGAGATAGAAACCGCGCCGCCGCAAAGCTTTTTGTATCAAACAGGGTACCTGACGCTTAGAGAAAGAATCGACCACGAGTTCATTCTCGACTACCCCAACACCGAAGTATTTGAGGCCATGTCGGCATTAGTCGCCCAAAATATCATACAGGGCAGCGGCGGAGATTATTTCGACTTCCGCTCCTCCTTTTTAGAAGCACTCCGCGAAAGCGACTGCGAGTTGCTTATCGAGACCATTAACTGCCTTCTGGCAAGTATTCCGTACGATGATTACGCCAACGCCGCAAAACAGGGGCGGCGGATCAGCAAAGAAAAATTAACCGTGCAGGAATGGCTCTACCGCTCGACAATCCTCGCGTTTTTCCGCGGTTGCGGCGTCCTCGCGTTCGGCGAAATGCACTCCAATCAAGGACGCTCCGACCTGCTTCTTATCTACAGAAACATCCCGTGGATAATAGAAATAAAGGTAGCGCACAACAACGACTGCCGGGCAAAAGCGGAGGAAGCAATGACGCAGATCAACGGCAACCAATACGCCGACCCATACAAAAACGCGAAAAAATTGGCAATAGCGATAGACGACAAGACGAGGCAGATCGGGGAGTGGATAGATGAGTGCGCCGGTTCGGCGTGTGTAGTATAATACGGTGCGATACCGTATCAGGCAAAGTTTAGCCAACCGTCTGTACCCAGCCTTGGAGTCGAAGCCGCGAGGTTAGATTTAAGCGTA
>JAITUP010000239.1 GCA_031286265.1 Chitinispirillales bacterium
TTTTTTGGTGACAGGGGCTCCGCCCCCGTAACGCCCCCATTCTAAAACCTAATACGCTAAAACCCTTACCCTTAAAACCTTACGGGTGGGTGTAATGCTAAAGTCAAAACAAGTCGATGTGGTGGTTTTGTTTTTGATTTTAGCATTTTTACCCCGATAGTATGCCCACATGTCCCCCGTAAGCGGTCGCCGCTTATGGGGGACCGCAGGGGGCCTTATGTATCGGGGCGTTACGGGGCAGAGCCCCGTCATCAAAAGATTTTTAAGACTTTGACTTTAATCTTTTAAAAAACCTTTACCTACTGATATTGCCCCGTCCCCAAAAAACAAAGCCAAACTCAATAGATAATTGAGGTTAATTACCGCCGGGTTAACAAAATGGTGCCGCCTCGCGGAATCGAACCGCGGACACAGGGATTTTCAGTCCCTTGCTCTACCGGCTGAGCTAAAGCGGCACACGTGTCAAATCTCAAATCGAACTAACAATATAATTGATGGGAAAACGAAAATCAATGTTTTTTTATATTTTTTTAACTATTTCGTAAAATTTTATCAAGCCCTGATTTTCCTCACGTATTCCCTGTCGATCGTAAAACACTCCTTGTCCGCGATTTCGAAGAATTCACTGATGTTTGTCACGGCAAAAAAATCTTCGAGCGAGTCTTTGGGCTGTTTGTGCATAAGGCCTATTTTTATCATGTTGTATACTATGCACCCTAAGTCTTCGGTTGTTTTTACCCCCCAGTGGTCAAACACGGTTTTTGCCATCAAGCCGTATTGTTTGTGGGCGAACATTAGCAGGCCCATCGCGAGTTCCTGACCGCTCAGATGGCGCTTTTCGCCTATTTTGAATTGATAGAATTCCAGCCCGTGCAAGACAAACTCGTATGCGCCGGGTTTATAGCGATCGTCTATCCCCGCTTCAATTATCTCTTCGCGGATTTTTTCGGCAAATTCGGCTGAAGGCATATTTTCAATCCGTAAAAGGTGGCATAACATACGCCAGACAGGATTCGAACCTGTGACCTTCGGCTCCGGAGGCCGACGCTCTATCCAGCTGAGCTACTGGCGTGAAACGCTTTGGTGGCATGAATATAATTGATGCCGAAGCCCAAAATCAAATTAAAAGTCGAAAACGAACGTCACCCCGATGCACGTCAGCGCGATTCCCGTTAAGGCCGCGCCCACGGAGCCCATAGTAATGTTGCCCCACATGCGTTCTCTATAGATTGCGGCGGCGTCCTCATTACCCTCTTCAGTATTGTGGATGTAGCGTTTATGGTTGTCGCCTAACCTGACGAGGCTCACGCTTGAGACAATCACGCCGAGCGCGGCGGCACCGAACGCGCCAATGGTTAACTTATGGCGATTCCCGCCCCAATCGTCGCTATCTCTCGTGGTTCTGAGGGCGGACACGGTAGCATCGGGTTTGGGCGGCTCAATGTTCCACATGGCGGTGAACGGTTCCGCGGTGGATGTCAGCACTGTGTGGTCGCCGCGGACTAACGAGGCATAACCGTTGTTTTCGAAGATGGCCTCCATAAACTCCGCACGGATGGCCGGGTCGCGGACATTTACGCCATAGACGCTGTTTTTGACGTGCGTGTGGCGCAAATGGACAGCGGCGCCTGTGCCCTCAACCTTAATCCCGTTCCAGTCAAACGCCTGCGGGGGCTCGGCGGAGCCGGCGACATCGTTCACGGAGGTCATGATTACCGGAGAATCCGGCTGGCCGTCCACAAGTAGCTCGCCATAGACATCAAGACCGGCGTAGTGGTCGAAGTACAGTATGGCTCCGGCGTGTATGTTCAGGACCTCGCCTTCCTGGACGGTAATCGTCGACTTCACAAGATATTCACCCTTTTCCAATTCTCCGCTCACGTTGTCGGAGAGCGGCGTTCTACCTTCCGGGGCAGCGTTGACGGATAATACGGCAACGGCGATAACGGCAATAATAAGGGTAAGGCTAACGCGTGGCATAGGCATGCTCCTGTCGTTAAAAAAATGGTTAATAACGTCGTCACAACTATACTCATTCCACTTAAAAATAACGTTTGCGTTGTCCGGCGATATCACGGAGTAACGTGCAGTCGTCGGGCAATGTAGGTGCTATTTTAAAGTGGAACTACTATATACTGCCATCCCAATGCTATCAATTTCTCGACGATGTAATATAATTGACGCGCAAACAATGCGTCAGTAGAAAATTCCGCTAATTTTCGCTCCGCATTTTTGGCAGGTCCCGGCCTCAACGTCAAGCCCGCAAACCTCCGCCGTGTACCCGCACCGACGTATGACCGCGCTACGGCACGACGGGCACAATGTGTTCTGCGCGAAATCCACGTTTCCGGCGTAGACGTATTTCAGACCGGCTCGGACGCCTGCCTGCACCGCCCTTTCTATTGACGCTATAGCGGTAGCGGGGTGGTTGCCCATGCGGTACTGCGGATAAAATTTAGATACGTGCCACGGAACGTCGGCGCCTAATTCATCCGCGATAAATCCGGCGATATCGCCGAGCTCTTTATCGGAATCGTTGACATCCGTAATCACGAGCGTTGTTACCTCAAGCCATACCCCCATCTCGCGGATCATTTTTAGCGATTCGAGCACCGGTTTGAGCGACGCGCCGCAGTGTTCTCTGTAGAAATCGTCGCAAAATGATTTCAGGTCAATATTGCACGCGCTGAGGTATGGCGCAACCATTTTCAGGCATTCGGGAGTCATGTATCCGTTTGAGACGAAGATCGTTTTCAGCTTCGCGTCTTTCGCGAGTTTTGCCGTGTCGAGCGCGTATTCAAAGAACACCGTCGGTTCGGTATATGTGAAAGAGACGCTTTGGCATTTTTGTTTGAGCGCGCATTCGATTATGGTTTTTGGCGGTGTGGCCGCTCCCTGCGTATCCATGTCTGCGCTTCTGAGACCGCGCATTTGGGATATGCTCCAGTTTTGGCAAAAATCGCACTTGAAATTGCATCCGAGCGCGGCTATGGAATAGGTTGCGCTGGATGGGAGAAAATGATAGAGCGGTTTTTTTTCAATGGGATCGGCGCGTTCGGCTATGGCTCGGCCGTATACGTGCGTGTGTAACATTTTGCCGCTATTTTCCCGAACCCCGCATATTCCGTATTCGCCCGAAGCGATACGACAACGGTGGGCGCACAGGTTACAAATCACGGTACCGTCGTCGTTGCCGGCATGTTCATACAACAATGATTCTCTCATAATGTTCGTCCTGATACCCTAATATTAACCCGGCGGCAATTGATCTTGACGTTAAAATCAAAGTCTTTAAGGTCTTTAAAATTAAAATCTTTTTTTGGTGACAGGGGCTCAAAGTTCCCTCTTTCAATCAAAGGGCAGGGGCTGTCTCAAAATCCGTCATTGCGAGCGCCCATCCCACCCCGTCATTGCGGGCTTGACCCGCAATCCCCAACGACAAGATTACATAGGGGGATTGCCTTACGGCGAGATAAACAAGTTGCGGGTCAAGCCCGCAATGACGGAT
>JAITUP010000242.1 GCA_031286265.1 Chitinispirillales bacterium
TTTAAAGTCTTTAAAATCAAATTCTTTTTTGGTGACAGGGGCTCCGCCCCCGTAACGCCCCCATTTTAAAACCGACTTACGCTAAAACCCGTATCCTAAAACCCTACGGTCGGGTGTAAAATCAAACCCGCAAGAATGAACATCGCCCTTCCCGTTCAAACGAACCTTTGTTGTCCCAAACATTACGGAGCGGTATCAGAGGGTTAGGCGGACCTTTTTAAAAAAAGTTTTAAAAAACATTATAACGGAAAATTCGGGATAAGTTTTTTCATCGAATCAAAGGCTATTTCATCCTCCGACACATCTTTTGGGAATTTGTAGACGATTTCCATGATTTCGTCGTTTGGCTTGACTGAAGGCTGGTTTTTTGCGCGGCAGGTGAAGAATATATCGAGCGTGTGGTAAAGAACGCCGGCATAATTGTATACGTTGGGGATTGATCGGTAGTATTCGACGGTTTCGAGATTTATGCCTAATTCCTCAAAAACCTCGCGGCGCAGTGCGGTTTCGCCGTCTTCGTTGAAATCTACAAAGCCGCCCGGCAGGTCCAAAAGGCCTTTTTGCGGGTCGTGATTCCGCCTGATGAACATCAGCCGCCCATCGGCATCAAAAATCATCGCCGCGACCGCCGCCGCGGTGTTCAGATAGAGCTTGAACCCGCAATTTGGGCAGTCGATCTTGCGGGAATCGGCGAGACGCGCGGTCTTTGAGCAGCGCGGACAATATTTGAAAACGTCTTGATTTGACATGCGACCGTATCCATTATAGTAGCTCCACTTTAAAGTGGAATGACTATATTACGTCATTATATAAAAAACAAAAGGGCTCCCCCTCGCGAGAGAACCCTTTTGGTACCCCTTAGGGGAATCGAACCCCTGCTGCAAGAATGAAAATCTTGAGTCCTAACCACTAGACGAAAGGGGCGGAAACTTCCATTTCGTACTTAAATATAGTTAATGTAAAATCGAAATGCAAATTTTTTTTATTTTATTTTTTCACTCACTGTGGCCGCACCAACCTGAACCCTAAATCCAGCGATTTGTGGCCGGGGTGAGCGTGATTGCGTATCGACAACCGACAATATCTCTCGTCTGACCTGAAGCTGTTGCCACGATAGACGCGATCGTCGCCGTGCCGGGGCCCGGGAGGGTTTCTGAGCGGGGAGTTCCGGTAATAATAACGGTCATACCGATCGCTAACCCACTCCCAAACGTTCCCTATCACATCATACATTCCAAGTTCGTTAGGATTTTTGCCGCCTACCGGATGCGTTTCGCCGCCGCTGTTGTAGCTGTACCACGCGACGTCATCCAAGAATCTGTGGCCAAAAAACATCTGCGCCCGGCCTCTGTCGCCGGCCGCGGCGTCTCCCTCGGCCTCGGCCGCTTCTCTGGCCCTCCTCTCGGCTCTGGTCTCTCTGCTGCCTGTGGCCTCCTGGCCGCCGCGCGCGGCGTATTCCCACTCCGCCTCTGTCGGCAAGCGGTACCGCCTGCCGGTCATTTGATTCAACTTTGTGATGAACGCCTGAACATCATCCCAGCTGACATTTTCAACCGGGCGGTTGGGATCGCCGGTGAAAACGGAGGGATTCGTACCCATCACCGCTTGCCACTGGCCTTGAGTTATCGGATATTTTCCAATCCAGAAGCTATTGAGCTGCACCTCGCGGATTGGCCGTTCATCGTTTATACAGGACTCCATGGCGCTTTGGCAGCCCATTCTGAACCTGCCGCCCCTCACAAGCACCATCTCTATATCCGGCGCCGGCTGCGAAAAAACCATCTGCGCCGCTATCAAAAAAACGGAAAAAAAAGCCGCCAATCTTTTAGGTGACATGGCTCCCCCATAATTGTAAAGTTTATTTTTTGGGCTTGTCAAACAACCCTACTCAGGTTTAAGTGTCGGTCCCGTGAATCAAGTAATATACAATATACATTAACGCTAACCCTAAAATAAAATTATATTTAACATATGGCCGAAGATTCGTCACAAGAAAAGACCGAAACCCCGTCCGAGAAAAAGCGGCGGGACGCGCGGCAGGAAGGGACTGTGGCAAAGAGCACCGAGGTGAACTCTGTGTTTGTGCTGCTTGCCGCCATTTTTCTCTTGCGCCTCATAGGGCCGTGGATGCTTAGCGAACTCGAGCAAAATATCCGCGAAACTTTTGCGATGATCTCCGAAACCGATATGAGCGATCAGCGCCTAATCCTATTGGCACAGTCTTCGCTTATGCTGCTGATTAAACTCATCATCCCGTTTGTAAGCGCAATAATGTTTGCCGGCCTCATCGCAAATATCATACAGGTAGGCCTGATGGCCACAGTCAAGCCTATTACGCCCAAGCTCGAAAAAGTGAACCCGTTAAGCGGTTTTAAGCGAATGTTCGCCATGCGGTCGATTGTCGAAACGATAAAAAACATCTTAAAAATCAGCATCATCGGCTACATAGCATATTTGACGATAAGGGGTGATTATTCAATTTTAATCGCGCTCGCCGACGCTTCCGTCGAAGCGATTTGGAATTTTATATTTGCATCGGCATACGATATTTTCCTGCGCACCGCGTTAGCGCTGCTTGTCATTGCCGTTGCCGATTATTCGTATCAGCGGTACGAACACGAGAAGAAACTGAAGATGTCGCATCAGGAAGTTAAGGAAGAACGTAAGCAGATGGACGGGGATCCGCAGATAAAGGCGCGCATACGTTCGTTGCAGCGCGAGATGGCACGGCGGCGGATGATGGACAGCGTGCCGCAAGCATCGGTAGTGGTAACCAACCCGACGCACCTTGCCATAGCGCTATTATATGAACCGGAAAAGGATATGGACGCCCCTGTCGTTACCGCCAAGGGAAAGGGCGTGATAGCACAGCGTATTAAAAAATTAGCGGAAGACAATAAAGTCCCGGTGGTTGAAGACAAACCCTTAGCGTGGGCGATGTTCGACAAAGTCGAGGTGAACCAGCCGATACCGGAAGAATTTTTCATGGCCGTGGCGGAAATTTTAGCGTACGTCTACAGAATGAACAACAAGGGTGCGGCATGACAATCTGATGAACATCGCCGCAACGCTGTCAAAAAGACCGCGTAAAAATGGACTAGTTATTTTTCTCCAACCCCCACCCAAAATCCCCATGATAAACCATAAGCCTGCCCATCCCCCCGTCCACCGTAATATTTTCCCCCGTGATAAATTCCGCCTGATCCCCGCACAAGTACAGTACCACCCCCGCGACATCCTCCGGTTTCCCCACCCTTCCCACCGGATGCTGCGCGTGGTCCTCCGCCGAGTGCTCCCCCGGCGCAATTTGCTTATGATACAGCCCCGCGTCAATCCACCCCGGGCTGACGGAATTCACCCGCGCCCGCCCCGCGAGGCTCACCGCCATAGCGTGCGTCAGCGCGACGATCCCCCCCTTGGCCGCCGTGTAACTCTCCGTATCCTCCTGCGACTGAAACGCGCGCGTAGACGCAATATTCACAATCGACGCCTTAGGGGCAAGCAGATTCCCCTTAAGCAGTAGCGAAGTAAGATAATAAGGCGCCGTAACCCCCACCCGCTGAACATACTCAAAATCCTCCCAAGAACACCCCGACAAAAGCCCCTTGCGCCCAATACAAGCATTATTAACAAGATAATCAACCGGCCGCCTGAGCGCCTTCACAAACCCCTCCAGCGCCGCCTTGTCCCCAATATCCCCATGAAAAAACCGCAAATCAGGATAAAGCCCCTGAAACTCCTCCCCCTCCTCCCTGTCAACATCAATAACCGCCACCTCCGTCCCCACATGCAAAAACACCTCGGCAATACACCGCCCAATACCGTTAGCGCCACCGGTTACGATGGCGAATTTTGAATTGTAGTTCACTAATCTACCCTTTCATAAAGATACCATAACCAAATTGTATAGACAACGATAAGATTTTCTGTTCAAACCCCTAAACTATCGTCAAGCGGCCGCCCCTCTGCATTATATGTCGTGGTAAACACCATGTCGGACAACCATTTTTTAAATGCCTGATTATCATTAAACTGTTTGAACAACTCCATATTATCCGCCATTATGCTAAACATAACGTTCTGCAATACACGGTCGCTTTCCGTGCGCGCTTCCTGTTTGTCGGCGTTTCGCATGGCGTTTTGATAGGCTTGGTCTTTCGACACCATCGCCGGAATCTCCGCTATCTGCCGGTTTACGTTATCACGGTCTTTCCACTCTATGTTTCCAAACAAATCATTAAACGCGCTGAGAATTATCGACAGTAAATCAAGCTCCGGTTCGCGTTTGCCACCGATACCGCCCGCCGGGACAGGGTCAACTTCCGCGTCCGCGTCTTCAAGCTGAATCGCCATCTGCACCTTTGCTTCGGCGCGGTAACTGTCGAGATCGATTGCCTCTAAAATACCATGCGATAAATCGTCATCCGGCGGGGACGGCAATTTAGGCAAAAGTAAATTCATGAAAATATACAACTTCTCCCACTCAAGATTTCCATACGGCAAAATCGCACCCAAAAAACCATAAGTACGAGTAAAACCCTTTGCCGCCGACTTAAACTTTATCTGCGCGTCCTCATCAAGCCCCTTGTACAAATTTACGCACACATCAAGTATCGGGTCGAGCTTGTCGCGCTCGGCATTGCCAAGATACAGCTCTACAAAACTGTCAATATGATACCGCGTATAAACCTCGTGCGCCTCCATAGCCGCAATCAAATCATACAGCTTGTTCGGATCCGTTTCGCCGGAAAGAATCGTCGTGCGGTAATACCGCGAAAACGCTTCCTGTATGTCGGATGCCTCGTTGGCAAAATCAAGTACAAACGTATCAAATTTTTGCGGATGAGCGCGGTTGAGCCGCGATAGCGTCTGCACCGCCTTAATGTCGGTTAAAATTTTATCAACATACATCGTATGCAATAGCGGCTCGTCATAACCTGTTTGAAACTTGTCGGCGACAATCAAAAAACGATACGGGTCAGCCTTGAATGTTTTTTCAATAGCGCTACCGGGAAAGCCGTTGATAGACGCTTCATTCACCATTTTGCCGCCATACTCCTTATCCCCGCTAAATGCTATTATCGCCTTATACGGACTTTTTCTCGCTTCCAAACAACGGCATACCGCATGATAATATTCTATCGCGCGTTCAATACCGTCGGTAACAACCATCGCGCGGGCCTTGCCGCCTATTTTCCCTTTCGCGATAACCTGTTCGTGAAAATGTTCAATGATAATATCCGCTTTTTTATGTATCGTGTATTCGTCGCTCTCAACAAATTTACGCAACTTCTTCTGCGCTTTTTTCCTGTCGAACTCCGGATCATCCGCCACTATTTTAGCAAGCCTGTAATAACTCTTTACCGGCGTATAAAACCTCAATACATCAAGAATAAACCCCTCCTGTATCGCCTGCTTCATTGAATAATTATGGAACGGGCGGCGCTTCACCGTACCGTCCGCAAGCGGAACGGCAACCCCAAACATTTCGAGCGTTTTATTCTTAGGCGTAGCGGTAAACGCGAAATAACTCGCGTTCGGCAACATTTTACGCCCCTCAACAAGTTTGTTAATTTTATCCTCAACGTCATCGTCAGGATCATAATCACCGCCAAGAGCGATGTTCATCTTCGCAGACATACTGCCGCTTTGGCTGCTGTGCGCCTCATCTATGATAATCGCGAATTTTCGATCCTTATGCGCTGTGCCTATGTCGTCCAAAATAAACGGGAACTTGTGTACCGTCGTAATAATAATTTTCTTCCCGCCGGAAATCGCCGTTCGAAGCTCACCGGAATCCCTCGCCCAAGCAACGGTATTCGATACCTGCATAAATTGCTTAATAGTATTTTTTATCTGATTATCAAGATTAACGCGATCTGTAACAACAACAACCGAATCCACAACATTCACCCCGTCAACCTCAAGCCCCACAAGCTGATGAGCAAGCCACGCGATCGAATTGGACTTGCCGCTCCCCGCGCTATGCTGAATGAGATACCGCTGCCCGACACCCTTCTCCCGAACGTCGGCCAACAACGCCTTTACAACCGAAAGCTGATGATAACGCGGAAATACCTGCTTGCTGCTAACCTTACCCGTGTCAACATTCTTTTCTTCAATCACCTGCGCATAGTTTTCTATAATATTGGCAAGCTCGCGCTTGGTCAAAATGTTTTTCCACAAATAATCCGTCATAATACCGTCAGGATTAGGCGGATTGCCCGCGCCATCGTTATGCCCCCTGTCAAACGGCAAAAACCACGATCTCTTCCCGTCAAGCCTCGTGCAAAATTTTATCCTCGCGTCGTCAACCGCAAAATGCACCATACACCGCTTAAATTGAAACAACAACTCTTTGGGGTCACGATCCGCCTGATACTGATAAACCGCGTCATCCACATCCTGCTTTGTGAGCTGATTTTTCAACTCGCAAGTTATTACCGGCAACCCATTTATAAATATGCACAAATCCAACGCCAACTTTGCGTTATTGCTCGAATACTGCAACTGCCGCGTCACGCTGAAAATGTTTTTTTCGTAAAACTCCTTAGCTTTCGGATTATTATCCGAAGGCGTCATGTAAAACATTATAAGGCTCGCCGGATACACCTTGATACCATTACGTAACACATCAATAACACCACGCTTGGCAATCTCACCGCGCAAACGGTCAAGAAACTGCACACGCTTTATATCACTATCACGAATACCGAGCATAGCCGTTTGCTCAGGCTGCGTCTCCTCCAAAAAACCAAACAAACGTACCTCGTCTAC
>JAITUP010000174.1 GCA_031286265.1 Chitinispirillales bacterium
AGGATGTACAGTGTACATCCTGCCATTTGATTGAAAGAGGGAACTTATGAGCCCCGTCACCAAAAAACAAAGCCAAACTCAATAGATAATTGAGGTTAATTACCGCCGGGTTAATATTTTGCCGCCATCCGAATAATTTCTGTAAAGGAGGAAATCGATATGGCTTCCACACTACTGATGGAAATAAGTAAAGACGAACGTGAACGCGCCGTGTTCAGAAGTCGGCGAATGGCCGAAACAGATAGGATATCTGATATACTTACGGCCGAGGCAAGGGGTATGATTAAGGCGTTTGAACTCTTGGAAAAAGGGGTTTCAATAGACGAAGCCAAAAAACAACTCGGAATATAATGGCCAAACGAGGAAAAATCTAAAAATTATTCACAAAGCCAAGCGAATATTCAAGAAGCCAAGGGGCGTACTACGTGCTGTACGCTGCCTTGTCGGCAAGAAAGCTTTTTAGTGGTGGCTTGAACGTGTTTTATGTCGGACGATGTTTTAGCATATTAAACCTTTTTTGCTTTTAAATTTGTCTGAATATCCCGAGCGAATGTTCGAGATAACGGTATAATACTGGGTCATGAGGCGAGTGACGACCAAATTCTAGGCTTAAACCTGTTACAAAAAGAAATAAACCTACCAATATGCTTAGAATCAGCAAAACATACGTAACTTTCATACGAGTTTTAGGCAGATGGACGCTATCTCGGTCGTTACACCATAAATACGCGCAAAACAGTGAGGGGAGGATAATGAAAATTGCAAAATCTACCAGATATCTGCCGTGATACGCAACCGAACATACAAACATTATAGCCATGGCTACAATTAAATATGCGGACAACATATTAAATTGTTTGAACCTGTTTTTACGAAAAATATTTTTAAAATAATAATACAGGCAAAATACTATCGGAAAATTGATGATACCAGTGCCGATTTCACGGTACATAAAAGCTCCAAATACCATCGTATGGCCAGTCGGTATTGGTGGAAGATACGTAACAAAAGGAAAATACAGAGAATATACGTTCGGTAGAAAAAGATAAGACATAAAAGACATAAAATATGTTATAGCCGTCGCAATCGGATTTTGTAAGCCGTAATATCCTGGACCGCCTGTAATGTGTATGCAGTATTTGTTTCCAAACTCAAAAATAGAATCGAAGCGAACGTAGTTGTATATACACAATGGAATCGCAACCATTGTATATGGAATCATAATAAATAAAAGTAGTTTCCACGATCTGTATTTCCACAAAAACATTGGAACGAGAAATGATGCTAAAAGCAGATTCGGACGGCTGCCGGCTGTCAGCGCTAAGCACAGGCAAGCGAAAAACAATATCAAATGATTTGTTTTTTCATGTTCTATCGATTTAAGTAGCAACAAAACACCGGCTACCATAAACATAAATCCAGCAGATTGAATCATCGCATAAACTACCGGAAACCGCACAATGCAAAATAGGCTACCAGCGAAAAACAACGCTAAAAAACCAAGCAAATAAAATGCAAATCGAGCATTAGGCATAAATTTCTTTACACAATGCCGCCAAAGCAACGCCAGTAAAAGCGTAGCGATTGAAATAAAAAGCGCTGTCCCGGCAATGATTGACAGATAATTCCCGGTAATCATTGTGTATGGGACATAAAGAATCAAAGCCGGAACAATCCCGAAATAAGAGTAAAATTTTCCATTGTACCAAGCCCAGTCGGTTATCCAGTCTACCCCCCATTCATAGCCGTTGGCTTCTAACCAATGAGGATCGTAAGGCCGTTCTGCGTTAAGCCGTCTTTCAGGATTCCCAAAATCAAGCCACGTTCTTCCCTCTATGATTGCGTCAACTAAATATTGATTATACTGCAAGGAGATCAATTCATGGAAAGAGCGGTTAGCCGGTGTAGTATAAGCACATATCCATATATAGAGTATCAGCATGGTAACCATGAGCGCGTATGAGATATTTTGCTTTTTATTTGCCGGGTCAAATTTATAGTCAAATAAATAATAGGTTGCCTTGGCACGAAGTTTTTTGCGCAAAAAAATAATGATCGCGAAAAATAGAAACGAAACCACAAGAAGCCGTAAACCGCTAAAATAAAATGGTATCGGTTTGTTCACCGTAACAGAAATAATATCTATAGCAGGGTATCCACTAATAAAAATCATGAGCTCCGAAACTTTACCGCGGGATTGGAGTGGAGAATAGTTTTCGTGGAAGAGATATTTGTAAATTTGCTTTGAATAATTACGTATACCTTCCTCATCTACCCATTGCATGTATATCTGCGCAGTCTCGTTATCACTAAAAGCTACATCGGTAAATATTGAGGTGATTTTTCTATTAAGATTTTGAAAAGTTATCTTCACGTGCTCTCTGTCATCTATTTTTACAATAGAGGCTTCCGCATAAGTGCCGTCGGTAGTATGAATGATGTTCGGATTTTCCGTAGATGGCGTTGTAGTGCTAACTTCAGGCCCGGAGAAATATCTCAAGTAATACTGAAAATTAAAAAACGTAAGTTCTGCGGCAAATGCAATTACTGAGGCTATGCAAAATGCCCGAAAAAACGTTTTGTTTTTAAAAATGTTTTTGCCTGTTTTTTTGACAAAGATAATGAGAATGCCGCAAATAGCGAAAATTATCGAAGCGTATACTGCCACAACATTGAAAATGTTTACAAACATGGCTATGTTAGAGCTTTCCAAAATCATCTTCTCCCTATAAATTGTTCACAAAACCAAGCGAATATTGAAGATAACGGTACAGCGCCGGGTTCCCGGGTGTTGGGTCATTTGTTACGTTGGTAGCAAAGAGAAATAAACCTACAAATATGCTTGCGGCGAGCAAAGTATATGTAATTTTCAGACGATTTTTAGGCTGATTTTCACAACACGTTTGTCTGCTGTTATTGCACCAATAATAAGCATAAAATATTGATGGTAGAATTAGAAAAAACGCATAGTCTATGATGTATCTACCGGAAACCCCTATGAGCCATGAATTTACAAATATTGTGATGGTGGCAATAGCTAAAAATGTGGTTGACAGATAAAATGTCTGAGACCTGATTTTGTTTTTGGTGAATAATTTTTTGAAATATAAAAACCAGAAAAACACTATCGGAAAATTAATTATTCCAACAGTTTTGTCGTAGAATCGTTTAGCCGCCAAGGACGGGAAAAAAAACTCATCGTGGTGACATTCAACATAAGGGAAAAAATGTGAATATATGTTCAAAGAAAATAAATAAGCTAAGAAGTTAACAAACGTATTTAAAAACCTGTTTATCGGATTTAACAGGCTGTATCCACTGGTATTAAGATTAGTCAAATTATAGTTAACTCCAAAATCAAAAATCGAACCAAAACGGATATAATTGTAATAACATAACGGAATAGCCACGATTATGTAAGGAATCATAATGAGTGCCGCAACCTTAAATGACCTGTATTTCCATAAAACTATCGGAACGAAGATTGATACGAAAATCAAATTTGGGCGACAACCAACCGCCAGCGCGAAGCACAAACAAGCGAAAAATAACTTAAGGCCGTTTAAACGCTCACGGTCGATAGATTTAAGCAGGAGCAGAATACCGGCAATGATAAACATAAAGCCGCCGGCCGTGACTACAGAATAAAACCGCGTAAATCTTAAAGGGACAAACAATGCGCTTGCGAAAAATAATGTTAGAAAGCCGAGTAAATAAAATATGAAAGTAGTATTCGGCATATATCTTTTGACGCAATGCCTCCATAGTATTGCCATCAGGATTATGGCAATCGCCATAAATATAAATATCCCCGCGTAATTCGGTAAATAATCACCGGTAATTAACTTGTATGGGGCAAAAAGGATTACCGCCGGAACGATGCCAAAATAGGAATAAAATTTACCTTCATAATAAGCCCAATCCCCATACCACCAATCATTTGTTCTGAAACCGTTTTCCGCCAGCCATTGGAGATCATACGGACGTTCGGCAATTTGCAGCATCTCGGGACGACCGACATCAAGATAGGTCCTTCCAGCAAGAAGCGCGTCGACTAAAAATATATTATACTGCCAATCACCCACATATTCCTGCCAAAATTTTGATGTTGAAGTAAAAGCGCTAATGCCGGAAAACGAGAGTATCAATATAACCATAAATGCATAAACGAATTTTTGCTTTTTGCCCGCAGGGTTAAATTTATATTCAAATAAAAAATAGATAGCCTTAGCACGGAATTTTTTGCTCGCAAACAAAATAATCACGAAAAATAAACATGCGACCACTAAAATCCTGAGACCGCTGAAATAGAAAGGAATAGATTTATTCACCGTAATCTGTGAAAATTCACCGCTACCTCCTAATATCTGTACCGAAAGCTTAGAAACTTTGCCGAAATATTGAACTGGAATATGATTGTCACGCGAAAAACCATCGTACAGAATTCTTATAAATCCACGGGTGTCGGTTTCGTCGGTCGCCTTGATATGAAGCGCAAAAAAATCATTGTTTTTAAAAACCGGCCTTATGTGTAAAGAAGTAATACGTCTGTCAAGATTTTCAAAAACGATTTCATCCGTAGCTAACACACTGTCTATATTGCCCCTGCTGTCTCTAATTGCTTTTGGTTTAAATACCCTTTTGGCGGAAACTGTGGGATCAGTGGTAAATAGAATTGTGGAATCTTGCGGGGAAACTTCTGTGGTGTGAAATCCCGCGTCAGAAAAATGTCTCAAATGAGACGAATAATTGAAAACCGTAACCTCCAAAACAAATGCAAATAGCGAAGCAAGGCCAAAAATTTTCAGGAAAACTTTGCCTTGAAAAACAGTCTGTGTCAACCTTCCAATCAAGATGGCTACCGTCCCGCATACAGCGAGGAAAGCCATGGCTATAACTGATAGAAAATTGAAGTGAGTTATAAGTGAGACGATGGCTGGGCTGTCCAAAACAGATAGCCTCCCTGAGGTCAACAAAGGCCCCAACCGCCCAAAAAGGTGGTTGGGGCTAGACTTAAGAAAAAAACAAATTAAATGCTACTCCGTAAATCTCACAGTGGCCACAGCGTCGGTAGCTCTAGCATGAGTAACCGTCACCTGCCCGTTACCAATGGCTAGCGTCATGTCCCGAGGGAGTAAAATTTGATTACTTGCAGCACCTCCCGCAGTTATTGTGATATTCTGCGCTGCACCAGATGCCGCCAAATTCGTGGTTTGGGGCCCCCAGTCCGCACTATTGGTCTGCACCGCCGCCCCTAACCCACTCGCAATAGCCGTAGCCGCATTCGAAACCGACGCAATCCTCGAATCCCTGATATACCCGTTATACAGCGGAATGGCCACTGCCGCCAGAATCAACACGATCACCGCTACCACGATGACCTCAACAAGGGTGAAACCCTTATTATTGTTTTTGATGAGCTTAAACATAGTACACTCTCCTTTAAAAAGGTTTTTTGTTTGTTTTTACAGCCAAATGCCGCACTCGCGGCATCTTTTTTCCAGTTTAACGCGGTAGGCACCCATTGGTCGTCCCCTGCGCACCATCATTTTTTACCTGTCAATTTTCGCCACTTTCACACAAATTGTCGCTTTTCCACCCTATTTTCGCCCTTTTTCTCTGTTTTCGCCTATTTGCATCCTTGGTGCGTTCCGTGGCTACTATAATCAATATAACAAGATATACGAAGAAATGCAAGGAAAAAATACATTTTTTTTAATTTTTATTTTAAACCTGCTAAATTGCGCTAAATTGCGGCTTTTTGCGTCGAAATACAAAAACCTCTGTTTTTCAGGTAGTTTTTGTATTATAATGCAAAAACTTCTACCTTTTTGACAGTTTTTGTATTATATTATGGGGAGGAGGGCATGAAAATGATACCGAGGCCGTTATATTTGCAAAAAATGCTGTCGTTGTGTGACAAGCGCGTTATGAAGGTCATAACCGGGGTGCGCCGCTCCGGAAAGTCTACGCTGTTTAGGCTGTTTCAGGAGCGCCTGTTAGCCGACGGCGTATGCAGAGAGCAGATAATCAGCTTAAACATGGAAGATCCGGCGTATAGAGATTTTTTAAGCTGGGGGAAGTTATACGATCATATCAACGGCCTCCTATTGCCGGATAGGCAGAACTATGTGTTCATAGATGAGGTTCAAAATGTTGGGGATTTTCAGCGGGCGGCGGACGGTTTATTTATAAAGGACAACGTAGACCTGTATTTGACCGGCTCAAACTCCCGAATACAGGCGGGGGAGTGGGCGACAATGTTGGCGGGTCGTTATGTTAAAATTCATATATTACCGTTATCATTTAAAGAATATATATCCGCGGTCGGGCAAGATAACTTGATGCAAAAATTCCAGAATTATTTAGAATTGGGTTCATTTCCGCAATGCTTGGAATTTTCAATTGTGGACGATGTGAAAACATATTTGGAATCGATATACGATACGATATTGGTAAGGGATGTCGCCGAGGGCAATGGCATCCGTGATATTAGCCGCTTGGAAAGAATAATAAAATTTATAGCGGATAACATAGGTAGAGAAACATCCGCCAACAACATCGCGAATACAATGACAAAAGACGGAGTGAAAATAAATACCCGCACCGTCGAGAAGTACCTGAAAGCGCTATGCGGCGGCTATGCGTTCTATCGCGCCGACAGATATGATATCAGAGGCAAAAAACTGTTGAAAACACTCAATAAATATTATATAGTAGACAGCGGTTTACGCTATACGCTTTTGGGAGAGAGGCAGATAGATACCGGCCGTATGCTCGAAAATATCGTATATTTAGAATTAGTACGCCGCAATCGTAAGGTTTATGTTGGGAAGATAGATGTATCATGCGAAGAAAAAGATGAAAACGGAAATGTCAAGCGTAAATACGTTACGCGGAAGATTGATTTTGTTGTTGAAGGCAATAACGGAACTGAATATTATCAGGTGGCGCAAAGCGTTTTGGACAGTAAAACGCTTGAGCGCGAACTTGCCTCTCTGCGGGCGGTATCAGACCATCGGCCTAAATATTTATTGACAATGGACGCTTTGCCGATGAATGATTATGACGGAATAAAGCAGATTTATATGCCGGATTGGCTGTTGGGGTGAATATCACAGATCAAACGGCATTTTCTTTCACAATGGCCACCACTTCCTTCATTTTATAGAGATTTTTGACCCCTGGGCTAATCTCCACACCGCTGTTCACGTCGACCGCGTATGGGCGCACGGATTCAATCGCTTCACGGATGTTTGACGGGCCGAGGCCGCCGGAGAGGATCACTGTATCGGATGCTTCACACGCCGCGATTGCCGTCTGCCAGTCGAACGTCCGCCCGCTGCCGCCGCGGCGTTCAGGGTCCCACGTATCAAGCAGGTAGCCTGCCGCGGTGCCGTATGCGGAGAAAATAGCTGGGTCGAAATCATCGCGCACCTGAAAGGCCTTGATGACCGGGAACGGGAGCGAGGCGGCGTATTGCGGCGATTCATCGCCATGAAGCTGGATCGTGTCGAGGCCGGCGATTTGGGCTACTTCGAGAACGCGCTCTATACTTTCATTTACAAAGACACCCACTTTGGATATAAATGGCGGAACTTTTTTTGTGATCTCGGCAGCATTCATAGGTGAGATGTATCGCGGGCTGCCGCCAAAAAATATAAACCCGAGGGCATCAATGCCGAGGTTGGCGGCAACGCGGGCGTCTTCTAGTCGGGTGATTCCACAAATTTTTATTCTCATTTTTTTTCGCATCCCTCCACCATTTCCTTGATCTCTTTATAAACTCTATCGCTAATTTCTGTTTTATTCAGGTTTTTAAGTTCTTCTACGCTGATTGGAGTTCCTATCTCCAATATTACTTCGCCCGGTACGATGCGGTTTGTTTTGGGCGGCAAGCAGTCTATCGCTCCTTTTATTGCCACTGGAACCAACTTTACGCCCGTCTTAAGCGCGAGCGAAAAAGCCGCTGTTTTGAACTCGTGAACTTTGCCGTCTTTTGATCGCGTGCCTTCGGGGAAGAGTATGAGCGACACTTTTTCCCTGTTGAGTTTTTCTACCGCATTGGCTATTGACGCGTGCGCTTTGCGCGGGTTTCCGCGGTCTATGCTCACGTGCCCCACAGCCGACATGCCCCATCCGAAAATAGGAATCGCGAAGAGTTCTTTTTTGGCGATGAAGCTAATCTGCTCGCCGATTCCCACATAGATAATAGGAATATCGAGAGCGCTTTGGTGGTTTGCCATGAAGACGTAGCGTTCACATTTGTCGAGCTTATCCAAGCCGATAGCTTTCACTCTCACGCCGCCGATGCCGAGCACCAGCCGATTCCATGTTCTTCCTACCTTGCGGGCGAACTTGCGCGAGAAGACCACCGAAGTAAATGTCAGCGTGGCTAAAACGATTGTCAAAAATATTACCGTGGGCACAAATATTATCATGTGCAAAGTTCGAAAAAATCTTGTTATCGGACATTTGCCGTCGGTATTTTTTTTTCTTTGTTGGTCGCTTCCGTTATTCATACTGCCTCCTTACCTCGTTATATTGGTCTATTAATAGGTACTTCAATATTACGAATTTGCTTTTGACAGCCATACATTTTCCTTGCCCAACATTTCGCGCAGCTTGGCTATAATTTCCCGGCTTGGCGACATGCTGATATTTCCGGCTCTTATTTTACGCTTATTTCGATTCGCATCGGTCAAGTGAATTATCAAATAGCAGTCTCCCGGATGAGCGCTGCAATTGTTGTAAATCTCCATCATGAGTTTTTCATCTGCTTCGGTTGACGGTATTCTGACATGGACGCTTTTTGTCATAGTTAAACGCGTTTGAGAAAGATGTGCGCAACTCTTTACTTCTATCTCTGGATTGTTGCCTTCTCTATTGATGATTGTTCCGTGGATTAATATCATGGAATCATTTGTCAATAGGTCTCTATTTTTTTCATAAGTGTCGGGAAACGCGACAAGTTTAATAGACGCGTCGAACGATTCCAACACCATGGTAGCCATTTGCCGACCCTTATTTTTGCCTGCTTTTTGTATGGTGATGGGCTTGTGCGATGTAATCGTCCCGCATATCGTAGCCGTTGACCCGTCCGGCGTTTCCTTAAACTGTTCGTCTGCGAGATTGACATCGGCGAAGGCGCGCACCTCGTCCGCATAGTTGTCAAGCGGGTGTCCGCTTATGTAGAAGCCAAGGATTTCTTTTTCCTTGTTCAGCTGTTCGCCGAGCGGCCATGGCATAATATTTGGAAGCGGCGGCTCCGGTGCGGATATGATACCTACGCCGTCATCACCGGACGCAAACATCGTGTCAAACATATTTACCTGATCGGAATCGCGGTCTTTCTGACAACTGCTTCCATATTCAAGCGCTTTAGCTACCGCTTCAAAATGCTGAGCGCGCGTTCCGCCAAGTCCGTCAAGCGCGCCCGCGCAGATAAGCGATTCCAAAGCTCTTTTGTTAACGATGCGGTTATCGGTCGATTTACATAAATCAAATATGGATGTAAAACGCTTCTTCTCTTCCCGTGCGGCAAGTATCGATTCCGCGGCTTTACCCACGTTCTTGACGGCCGCTATCCCGATGCGTATATTGCCGTCTTCGATGGTGAACTCGTAATCGCTTTTGTTCACATCGGGCGGCAACATGCGTATGCCTGCCTTCTCGGCTTCGTTCCTCATTTTTGAAAACTCTTCCATATCGCCGAGATACGCGATGAGGTAAGCGGTTGTGTATTCGAGCGGATAGTGCGCCTTGAGGTAGGCGGTTTGGTAGGATAGATGCGCGTATACCGCCGCGTGCGCTTTATTGAAACCGTATCCAGCGAATTTTGCCATAAGATCGAAGACCTCTTTCGCTATTTTTTTATCGATCTTTTGCGCTACCGCTCCTTCAATAAATTCTTTACCCATCTCTTCCATCATGTCAACCTGCTTTTTGCCCATCGCTCTGCGCAAAACGTCGGCGGAGCCAAGCGTAAAACCGCCCATCACCTGCGAGATGCGCATCACTTGCTCTTGATAGATAATGACGCCGTAGGTCACATTCAGTATATCTTCGAGTATGGGATGGGGATATTCTATTTTTTCCTTGCCGTGTTTGCGGTTGATGAACATGTTGATATTGTCCATCGGACCGGGCCTGTAGAGCGCGACCATCGCTATAATGTCTTCTATACACGTAGGTTTGAGTTTGCGCAGATACTCTTTCATGCCGCCCGATTCAAATTGAAATATTCCCGATGTCTCGCCGTTGCCGTAGAGCTTCAAAGTTTTTTGGTCGTCCTCCGGCAATTTCCATAAGTCAATTTCCTTATTGTGATATTTTTTTATAAGGCGCAGAGCTTCTTGAAGAACCGTGAGCGTGCGCAAACCGAGAAGGTCCATTTTGACAAGCCCGACATTTTCAACGTAAGTCATATCGAACTGCGTCATTATGATATCGGAGTTTGATTGTTTGAAAAGCGGCGCCCAGTCCGCGACTTCGCCGGGCGCGATAATCAAGCCGCCGGCGTGCATTCCGGGTTGGCGGGTAAGCCCCTCCAAAACCGCGGCGTGTCTGAATACCTCTCCGTAAACCTCACTGCTTTTTACCATGTCGGCAAGTTCTCTGTTTGCGGAGAGCGAATCTTTCAAGGTACTCTCGGTTATCATTTTTGTCAGCTTGTTAGATTCGCCGATCGGAACGTTCATTACCCTTGCCACATCCTTGACGGCCGCTTTCGCCTTCATCGTGCCGAAATTTATGATTTGACAAACGGCCTCGCGCCCATATTTCTCAATCACGTAATCAATAACCTTGTATCTGTCGCGGTCGGCGAAGTCTATATCGGCGTCGGGCATGGATATGCGTTCGGGGTTGAGGAAGCGTTCGAAGATGAGGTCGTATTTTATCGGATCAACGTCGGTTATGCCGATAACGTAGGCGGCAAGGCTTCCCGCGGCGGATCCTCTGCATCCTACCATGATGCCCATATTTTTGGCGGCAAGCACAAAGTCTCTGACGATGAGAAAATAGCTTGCGAAACCCATGCTGTTTATGATCGAAAGCTCATACGAAAGCCTCTCCTCAAGTTCTGGCGTTACCTCTTTGTATTTTTCGGTAATGCCCTGCTTTGCAAGATGGGAAAGATGATTCTCCGGCGTCTCAAATTCTTTTGGAACTTCTATCGACGGCAACTGCGCTTTTTTCGTAATGTTGACATCACACCGCTCCGCAATCACAACGGTGTTCGTCATGGCTTCCGGGATATCCGGGAAAAGTTTTGCCATCTCGTCGGGTGATTTAAAATATATTTGATCGGATGAAAATCTGAAACGCTTGGGATTGTCCATCGTATCCTGCGTCCCAATGCATAAAAGCACTTCGTGGCTCGCGGCGTCTTCGTGGCGCAGATAGTGCGCGTCGTTGGCTACGATAAACGGCATGTTCATTTCGCGTCCGAGTTTTATCAAACCCTCCATCGCTATTTTTTCTTCTTCGATGCCGTGGTCCTGCAGTTCGAAGTAAAAATTTTCCTTGCCGAAAATGTCGATATACTCTTCCGTGATTTTTCTCGCCTTGTCAACATTGCCGTCGATTATCGCTCTCGGTATAGCCCCGGCGGCGCAGGCGGATGTGGCGATTATCCCTTTGCTGTATTTGCGCAAAACTTCCATATCGATTCTCGGCTTGTGGTAGAATCCTTCCAAATAGCCGATCGTTGACAGCCGCATCAAATTTTTCCAACCGATATCATTTTCGGCCATAAGGACAAGGTGGCTGTAATTGCGTTCGCCTTGCTGATTAGGATTTTTTTCGAGTCTCGATCCCGGCGCGATGTATGCCTCGAATCCTATGACGGGTTTAATTTTTTCCTTTTTGCAGACTTCATAAAACTCCACCGCGCCGAACAGCCCGCCATGATCCATAATGGCCACCGCCGGCATATCGAATTCCTTAGCGCGCCTCACCATATCCTTAATCCGTATAGCTCCGTCGAGGAAGCTGTATTCGGTGTGATTATGCAGTGATACGAAATTTGCGCCCATTGGCAATGAATCCCTATCTGAAAAAACGGTTATTGCGCGATAACTCCGATTCTCTTTGTTTTGGCCAAGAAAAACAACTGCCGCCCCCTGATCCCCGGAAGCTCCGCCTCAACCGCCGCGTCCACTCCCTTATCTATGCCGGTCGGCACCACGGTATAGATGCCTAATTTCATATTCGAACTGCCGGCATAGTCGAGAACAAGCGATTGATTCGTCAGTATCGCGTAGTCGGCAACATGGATCATGTCGTTTATCTCGAGCGTTTTTAGCCCCGCGCCGTATTTTGTCCTGCTCATTTGAGCCCGCGGCTGGGTATTGCTTGCGGCGGAAAAGTCTATGAGCGGCACCCACAGGTTTTCGACAGTTGACATTTCCGCAGGTTCATCTTCGTTATCAATGTCTTGCTGTCTGTCAGAACGAATAAAATCAGCATCCTCCAATTCAAACGGCGTGCGGGTGTCGAAGCCTAATTTTTCAAGGATGTCAAGCGCCTTACGTTCGCTTCCCGGCTTGATTCTGAAAACAGCGTGCGCATTCATTTCTATTATATGCTTGCGTAGCGGCTCGATCGACGCGATTTGCCGTGCGACTTTTTCATCGGACGTCACCAATAGCGGTCCGCCGCAGACGAAAAGCCGCGAGAATTCGCGTATCCATTCATCAACCGTTTTTGCCACGTTCGTAGACGCGTTGCGAGCACGCAGCCACTCACGTAAGTATGACGGGTCGGTGCCGACGCTAAGAGCGTTTGAAATCGTCTCTTTCGTTATTCGTCCCTTGTAAACTTTGTCAAATTCCGACAGCAGCCCCACTTTTGAAAAGTCATACAGTTCGGACGGCGATATTTCCTGTGGAATGATGACCGAAAAATCCGGCATAACAAGCGTATCACGCCTTTGTTCTTTGGCGTACAGTTTATCGATGTCGCCGTCAATAAATTTACAAGGCGTAAACCGTATGCTTGCCGCCGCGCTCCCCTGGCTTGTCTGAACACGGCCCAAAAACTCAAGGACGCCGAGCGCGCGCGTAAACACCGTGCCAGCGATCTCGGGAATAAGCTGATTTATCGATAACCAGCGGCCGTCGGCGCATTTCAAAAGTTCATACGCGAGTTCAAGGTTGAAGCCGCCAAGAAATTCGTCCGCGTAAACCGCTAACCTGCGCATGCGCTCTTTCATGCTCAACTCCAACCAGATGGTAAACACCTGCCGGTTGAGCGTATACTCCTCCTCCGCATCAACTATGAGCGATTCCTTGAGGCAAAACCCAATCAGAAATCCCGATGGATGCCCCGGCAATTTCTCCGATATGCCTTTTCCGGTTAGCGTGGGATCGTGTACAAGCCGTTTGAGCGCGGCTGTTGCCGATCGTGAAAGCCCGCCATGCGCACTGCGCGAAAGTTGCCTATGCAACGCAAGCGAACAAACTGCCGCTATATCGTTTAGCGGCCTCCAAGGACACACAGCGGCCGATTCCGGCGCAGTGGCTGTTCCTGTTTCCGCAAGCGCTTCCGCCATGAGCGGACGCAGAGACGGTTCAAATTCATCAAATCCAAAAAGCCTCACGCCGTCGGTCCCGCCCGTCCATCCGCCGCTCTGCGCCGCGGCAAGCACGAGCAGTGACGGTAGCAATGGCTCTCGCGCATGTACGGTCGTTTCGGGCAAAGACAGCCCGTTGGCCCCCATGAGGTATACCTGTGCGCACCTGAGCCTGAGTTTTGGGGTCAGCCCCTTAAACCGCTTCACAAGCGCGGCCTTGGCTGTAAATTTCACTGCCGCCTCGCTAACCATCGCGGAAGACAGTATGCGTCTCGTCCCGCCGGAGATAAGATGGTCAAAAATCCACTGATGCGGAAGGCTCTTGACATAATCCCGGAATTGCGCGATGCCGATAGCTTTCGAATATTCTGCCATATTAAATACCTGTTCGCTTCATTTTGGTGGTCTGCCGGTACCCCGGGGGCAATCGGAACAAACCGTATAATATAGTATTTGGGGCGAGTAAAATATTAATATTTTTATTTAGAGCCCTTAAAAAATTTGGGTTCAACCTCGGATTGAACCATGCGTTTTTTATTGTTTTCGAAGCTCTTGGTGTTTTTTAACTCTCATCTGGAAAAAACATTTGATGGAATCCGTCCCCCCCCCAAAAAATTTTTTAAAAGGTTTTAAAAATTTTAAGGCTTTATACCATATTATTAACCCGGCGGTAATTAACTTCAATTATCTATTGAG
>JAITUP010000207.1 GCA_031286265.1 Chitinispirillales bacterium
CCCGCAACTTGTTTATCTCGCCGTAAGGCAATCCCCCTATGTAATCTTGTCGTTGGGGATTGCGGGTCAAGCCCGCAATGACGGGGGGGGCTGGGCGCTCGCAATGACGGATTTTGAGACAGCCCCCTGCCATATGATTGAAAGAGGGAACTTTGAGCCCCTGTCACCAAAAAAGAATTTGATTTTAAAGACTTTAAAGGCTTTGATTTTGTTCTTCGATGATAATGTATCGCCTGAATAGTTCCCCCGCTATGAAGCTTGAATGTACCGTCCAAAATTCTCCGTGCGTCGTTACCACGCCTACCGCGATCCGCCGGTCTTTATTATTCGGGTCTTTCGCGTAGCCCACAAACCAGTCTACGCGGCCCAAGCCGAGTTTGTTGACGTTTCCTGTTTTTCCGCCATATTCGTATCTTCCAAATCGGTTTGACGTGCGCAACGGGCGAAACTGGTTTCGAGCCGTACCGTAGCGTGTTACCGAGGTCATCAACTGCCTCAATTCGGATGCTGTCGATTCTCTAATCGCGCGTCTCCAGATATTATGCTCACGGGTATAGACGACCGTATCGCGCCTCGATGAAGTGACGCTGTCGACTATTGTCGGTTCAAAGATTATTCCGCCTTGACAAACGGCGGCGGCGATCATCGCGCCAAAGAGCGGCGAAATCAAAGTTTTGCGATTGAAGCCGGACGCGAATTCCGCTATGGAAAAATCTCCCTCCGGATAAAACATCACGCTCGTATCGGCATCAAGTTCAAACGGTATCGATTCATTAAAACCGAAACGTTGCCCGACGTCAAAAACCGCGTCCTTGTTTGTATTGAAGAGCGCGATTCTCGCAAACGCCGGGTTGATCGAATAGGCAAACGCGTCTTGCAGCGTAACGTCTCGAGACACGCGGAGATTTTCCTGTATCTGCGACATGAAGAGCGTGTGATTTCTGCCGTAGTGCGGGATTGCTGTTTGTGAGTTCATGCCGGCGCGTTCTATGCCCGCGGCGGCTACTATCGTTTTGAATACCGACGCCGCCGGGAAAATGCTTTTTAGATAGAGATCGGAGCCGTCAAGCTCTTCGCCTTCGTTTGCGAAAGACGCGAGCGCGAGGACGCGGCCTGTCGCCGGGTCTATAGCCGCGGCGGCCGCGTAGCGCGGTTTGTATCGGCGGAACAATGTTTGAGCAAATCTTTGGAGAACGGTATCTATGCTCAACGATATTGTCAGCGTATCTTTATCTACAATTACGGTTTGCCGCGACGCACCGATGCCGATATCGTGAGTTTTGAATAATTGGCGCACATCGTCAAACGACATGTCATGTTGGGCTGTATGCCGTCTCGCCGCGGCCTCTCTTATGAAACGCTGTTCTTCGCGGCGCGCTTTTTTGTCCATGAAAAATCTCGCCAGTCTGCCGAGACGACGCGGTCGACCGGGGGCATCCATTAGCATACTGTCCGTAGTAGTATCTGTGCGGTTGTCTATATGATTATCGATAGCATCATCAATATTTTTTTTTGTTTGATTGTTCGTGCGTTTACTTGTAACGCCGTCGATGTTTTTTTCTTCCGTATGATTTTCCGTACGCTTTGCGCGCCTGTCAGTGTCGCCGCTTAAACACGGGCCTGTAAATCTAATGCCGATGATAATCAACACTAATATTAATACAAGTCTAATCCTGCCTTTTTCGGGGATTTTGAATTTGCGCGAGACTGGCTTTTGCTTGCCTGTCCCGCGCGGTCGCTGCGTTTTGTTATCGTAAATATCCAAGTTTCCGATTTCCGTCAATCGTTATTAATTCTCCAATTAATTGTTGCGTACACCGTCCGGCAACATCACTGCTGTAGTGCAGTTGTCGGGCGATGTAGGCAACGGTTAATCGGTACTTTAATATCGTTAAAACATTACAGCCATTTGCAACAGCATCTGATTATCCGGCACCAATCTTCCATTGTCAAGGTCGACTCTCCAACCGTAGCGGTAATCGAGTATGACCGATGCGCCAAGCGCGACTTCTACGCCCGCCCTGTAGCCCCAAAACATAAACGGGGTACGATCGAACGGGCCTGCGAGTTTGCCGGATTCATCAGGCTCGCCGTCCTTATCGTATTTGATGTTGAAGCTCCGTCCTATATTGGTGTTTCTTACATAAATCTCCGCGAGGTTAAGTCTGGGTATGCGTTCCATTACCGCGCTGCCGATTCCGACAATCCCTTCGTAATGCTGATCCTTCGCATCCCCCTCTCCAAACAAATGCTGGTATGAACCGTCGAGATCGAGTATGCCGATATCCATCCTGACGCGGCCGAAAATACCTTGGAGGGATTCGCTTGCGAGATACTGGCTTTTATCTTTTGGAATACTGTCGACAAGGTCAAAGCGAAGCAGGCGTTCATCCAGATAATAAGTATCAAAAAATCCGGGCGTGTATCTACCTTCCACCATGCGGTATTCGAGATTGGCTCTGAGCCTCCACATCCTGAACGCGAAGCCCGGCACCGCCAGCGCCCAGCCTGTCACATCGTCGGCCCTCTGCGCATATTGCGAATACAGGGTGAGATTTAATAACCTCGTGTATACAAGCTGTAGCCCCGCGTCAATACCCAAAACAGTGAAGCCGCGAGTACTCTCTGCAATTTCGACTTCTCTTTCTATTCTCGCGATGATGTCGTCCAAATTTTCCCCGGGGAAAAGTTCCTCATAAAGGTCTCTGTATTCTTCATACCAATCTCTCTTGTGTATTTCCAGCAAAAGATTGTCCGCTCCGCTGCCGCCGCGTCTCCACTTTCTCATCGGCGCGTAGGTGTTGCGGTCGTGAGCCACGGTTCCGCCAATCGCAAGGTTGCGGATTATCGGCATGTTCACATTCAGAGCCTGAAGCGGCTTGAACGCGAGGCGGCCGGCAAAAATACCGCCGTCGTCGGCAACTTCGGCGAAGTCGGAAATAAGCGTCTGCACCGTTATACCGTAGGGCGATACATCATTCAGATAGAACTGCAAACCGAGCAATTTTTCATTCGGATAATTGAGCATGTTTGTGAATCTGTCCATTATAATGCCGTAGCCGAGCGTTACTTCTTCGAGGCCGCCAAACCTTACGAATAGCGGCTCTTCTTCAAATCCGTAGCGGATATACCGTATCTTGCGGAAAATCGCGTCCGCCGGACTGTTCCTGAAATCCCAGCCCTTGTTCGACACCTTGTTATCGTTGTCTATAAAAAGTTCGAGGTCAAGAAACACGCCGAGTTTCCAAATGGGAATGTCGAGGCCGAGCGCAAGGCGCGTCCACGGTTCATCGTCGATAGTTACCACGCCGATGCTAAACTCAGGGCTTGGAAACGCGAGGGCATAGCCGAGAGCCGACATCCCGAGGGAGGGCTTCGGTTCGGCGTCTTCCGGCGTTTCGCCAAGCTCGCCCGCCGCTTTTGTATCCGCATAGGTAACATCGGACGGAGCCGGTTGTCTGTCGGCTTGGGAATCGGCGCTAACCGGCGCTTGCTGATCGACGGCTTGAGGTTCGGCATCGGCGGAAATCTGTTGATCGACAGCTTGAGTTTCATCAATGCTAACCGAAGCCGGTTGATTGACGGTCTGGGTGTCGTCGATATCTGCCGCCGTCTGCTGATCGATGGCTTGAACCTCGTCTACATCGGCCGGTACGAACTCATCGACAATTTGAATCTCGTCGTCATCGTAGTCAAATACCTGGGCTACGGTCTGTAGTGGCGAGTGGATAAGGATTAGCGCTACGATTAGTAAACCGATGTGTAACTTGCTTGCCTTGTTCATTTGAAATATTTCCTCGTTAAAAAATTGTTAAACCACGCACATATTTTATTGTTCTCCCATCTGCGCCCGTACCGCCTGCGCCTCGACGGCGTTTGGGCATCGTGTGAGCAGATTATTCCATACCATATCCCGGCTTCTTATTTTTCTCTGACGTTCGTAGGCTAATCCTAACTTAAAAAACGCCGCGCAGGTTTTCGGGCTGTCCGGGTATGCCCTTATAAACTCGAAAAATAATTGTTCGGCGGATTCAAAATCATTTTTTGCAAAAAACGATTCCGCCGCCCAGAACTCGGCGTCCGGTGCAAAAGGCGATTCGGGGAATTGCCGGGACAAGTCTTGAAACCCGTTAATCGCAAGGTCATAGCGGCCTGCGTTAAAGTCGCTCATGGCTATCTCGAAAAGCTGCTCTATCTGCAAGCTGCGCTGATTCGCGGCTTCGTCTTCTCTTGCGAGGGTTTGTTCAATGCGTCGGCTAACTTCGGCGGTTTGGCGGTCGAGGCGCGTCAGGCGGGCGTGACTTTCCGCCAAATTATTTTCAATCGCCGATATCTTACGGTCAATATCGTTGAAACGGATAAGCTGATCGGCACGCAAAAGCCGCAGCGTTTCCGCAACGAGCGCCTGATACTCAAGTAGCTTGGCTTGTTCGGCCGCAAGCCGGCTCTCCATCGTCTCCATCTCGGCCAAAGCCGCGGTCTGATCGGCGCGCAGCGTATCCCGCACGGCATGGAGTTCCTGAGTCCGCAACACCGTAATACGCGAACATCCGGTCGATATGGCCGTTAAAGCGCAAACAATTGCCAAAAAAGTGAGAAACTTCTTCATAGTCACGAACACCTCCCGAATATTGAATATAATACATTGACCGCAAAAACATGGAAAAAATCGTCGCGTTATCGTAAAAATCAATCAAGAAATACGGGATAAATTGATAAGATATTTGGAAAATAGGCAAAAAGGGGTTAAATCCGAATTTTCCGTTAAGAGATTAAAACCATAAAGTCAAAATCTTTTTTTGGGGACGGGGCTCTGCCCCGCGCGCCAACCAATGTGACGCGCGCTTCCGATATTGGTAGCGAGGGCAGGATTTGAACCTACGACCTTTGGGTTATGAGCCCAACGAGCTACCGGACTGCTCCACCTCGCGATATGTCTTTTTCTTGCTTTCCGCCACAGGATTTAGCCCCGCAACGTCTATAATATAATATGGCCGACGTCAAAAAGTCAATAGCTATTTTAATTTTTTTAAATATTTTTTGCGGAGCGTATTTTTTTGATTTTCAATCGAATGATAATGTAGTTTAAAAATGGAGTTCTCGAAACCGGAAAACGGGGATTTTATGGCGGAAAGCGAAGACACGCAGAAAAAATTCGATATCTACCGCGCCGTCGGCATATTCATAATAGCCGTCGCGGTCTGCCTCGTTTTAGGCGAATACGTCGCCCGGCCGTTGCTCTTCCCGGAAAAGCGGAACGGCAAAACCCCGCTCAACATCGACATAGAGTTGCCGTTGCCTGATACTATAGAGAGAAAAACTGGCCCAAGGTGTTGCTGACTTAGGAAGGGAGTGTCTGGTTTAAAACCTTTTTAAAAAATGGTTTTTAAAAAGCATCCTGATCCTATTAACCCGGCGGCAATTAACCTCAATTATCTATTGAGTTTGTCTTTGTTTTTTGGTGACGGGGCTCGAAGTTTCCTCTTTCAATCAAACGGCAGGATGTACACTGTACATCCTCACTTACTTCGAGCATAGTTTATCATCCGTAACGCCCCGATACAATAGGCCCCCTGCGGTCCCCCATAAGCGGCGACCGCTTACGGGGGACACGTGGGCATACTATCGGGGTAAAAATGCTAAAATCAAAA
>JAITUP010000012.1 GCA_031286265.1 Chitinispirillales bacterium
TTGGTGCTGCTAAAGTCAATTTGCCAGTCCATCAGACGATAATAAGCTTCGCTTTCAATACTCTCTCTTGTGCTGCTAGTCCACCAATAACCCTCATAGTGGGGTGAGCCGCCAAAACCGACATCTGTGCCGTATCCGCCCGGCAGGGCTGAAAAACCGTAAATATCAGTTTCTAAACCAAAGCTATTCCATATACCTTTTGCCATCAGCGTAAGATAGCTATAACCAGAATTTGACACTAACTCTGTCCACTCATCTCGGCCAGGCAAATGCCAGCCATCAGGGCAAGCGGTCATAGCCATTGCCCAGTCGTATAAGCGGCCGAATATATTGCAGTAGCCTATAGCATTATTGAAACACACATCAGTATCATTATTCGGGACATCGTAATTTAAATTTTCAGCCATCCAAGTTTGAGCGCCGATTGTTACATACACATATTTTGTGCCGTCTCGCTTATCGCAGAATTGCTTCTTTTGCATGCCACGATGCTCCCTTTCCGTCCCATCAACAAAACCTGCGCACAAATCAACTCCTTGCCTCAAAGTGATATTCTGCAAAGGATTCTCCCCTTCCACAACATCTAACGTATACACAGAATCAATATACCCGTCCGCCGACACGGTTATCGTCCAATCCCCGGAAGCATTAGCCACCGTCTGTCTTGATAAAACCGTTATCGGTGAAACCGGCGAGATATTTTCACCGCCAAACGCGACATTGATATTGAGGCCGCCGCCCCGATGTGTCAGACGGTTTGTGAAGCTGTGGCCGTTTGCCCCCTTAACCGTCAACAGATAGACGCCGGACACGAGATTAGGGCGCGATATATTTTTAGCCGCTTCCGACGCGCTCGCGTTAGTACGCAAAATCCGCCTGCCGTTAACAGAATACAGCGAGATTTCCGCGATTCCGTAATTTTGAACGGGCAGATTGATAGATACCCTCCCGCGCTGATTACTTGTAATCACCGGTGCGTTGTTCAGCGCGTTTTGCGGTCTGTGTCTCACGCTTGATGTTCCCCAAAGAGGAATCTTCAACGTATCAGCCTCACCAGCCGTTACATCCATTGATACGATGTTCCCGCCCAATTCTGCCTTGACGGCGGCGTCAACGTTCACGATGAACGGCACATAGGCGGTGTCGGCTTCCTGTGCGTAAACGCCCGCCGTGAAAGCAAGCGCGAGCGCCGCCATCACAGCCAGCCCGAAACGCGCCAATTTGGCCATTTTCTTGGTTTTTGACATCCTACAGCCCCTTTTTTGGTTGAATATATACAATAATAACAAACGCGCCTGTTTTGCGCCTATACTATATAAATCCCTCGGGCAATCAAAAGTGTTACTTTTATTTTTTTTATTTTTCGTTGTAAAATTTGTTATTTAAAAGCGCTAGAACGTATATTAAGTTAAAGAGAGGGTAACATGGACGTCATTGTAACATACGCACCATCGGCGTTTAAGGCACGGCTTGACTACGACAAACATCCGTCACGCTATATTAAACAGGGTATATGATGACGTATTTGATGATGAGCCGGAAAAATACTTGTTGATAGGGTTTGATAACAACGCGAATTTACTGGAAATAATGTATAACGCTATTGATGAGCAAAATATAAAAGTATTCCATGCCATGAAATGCAGGAATATATTTTTACCATTACTAGCAAACCTTAGATAGGTGGTGATTATGCAAGATTTAACAGATAAAGAATATGATGCTTTGGACGAGTACTGGACAACGCATACCCCCAAATTGTCCGGTAGCGGTAAGGGCGGCGTCTTCGCGAAACTTGCGGAAGGGCGAGACCATATACTTTTTGTAGATGATATCACCGCCAAATGGCTACAGATCAAAGCCACAGCCAGCCACACTACACCGGAGGCTGTCGTTGGAGAATTGGTACGTAGGGAGATGGCCGCGGCAATGGGCTAATACGCTTTTAGATGCTCTGTCTCAATTTCTATCGTCTTTCCGACCTGCCTGATTACCCCGATGCCGTATTTTTGGGCTCTTTCCAGTACGGCTTTGCTAAATGAAAAACCTGCTATACCGAGATAAACTTTGTGGTTTTTGTACAAAGGGAAAAGTTCGCGGAATTTGGCGAGCCTTTTTTCCGCCAGTTCAGTTACGAAATTCGGGTGTATTCTGTTTTTGACCTCAATTACCGCTACGCTTTTGCCGTTTTCGAGCAAGATATCGAATTCTACGCCGCTGCCTCCTTTTTGGCGCGTTATATTTGGGGTCATAAAATCATACTTTTCGCCGCCGAATGTCAAGGTTTCGTTGAGTGCGTCCTGAAAAAACTGCTCGGCATGGTGGCTGATGTTATCATCTATGCCGCCCACCTGCTTGCGCAGTTTGTCTAAACCTTCGTCGGTTTTCTTCATCTGCTCGTCGGTTTCCTTCTGCGACTGAGCGAGTTCCTTCTGGAACTGAACGAGTTCCTTCACCAACCGGTCGGTTTCTTTCTGCGACTGGGCGGTTTCTTTCTGGAACTGAGCGACTTCTGCCAAAGTCGCCCGAATATCTTCAAAAGATACGCTTTTAACTGGTTTATTAGACATAAACGCCTCCATTAAATAACTGGCCACACCAAAAAAAATACCACTAATACTATAATATAATAAAAACAGGGAAAAGGAGACAAAAAATCAAAAAAAATATCTTAAAAAAGCAACGGGGCGGCTTCGATTCCGCTCAGCCACCCCAGCCCCGCCAATGCCCAAATCACCTCACAACCACCGCCGGGCGGAATCCGGCCTCTTCCATTACATGCTGGGTTTCTCGCAAGTACTGGTGATATTCTTTAACGCCGCCGTGTTCTTTTAATATCGCTTCCCGAATACGATACACCTCTTCAATCGGGTCTTCCGCTTCTACATATTTCTCATCATAAACTTGACCTCTACCGACTAAAAAAAACTCTTCATGCAGCGCAGCGAAAGTCCGGTGTCCTTATAGGGATAGAACGGGTACACGGTGCTGAGGTCCGAATTCATGCCCCAGCCCGCCCCGATTCCTCTACCAACTTCATCGTCACTCCACCAGAGGCCAACCGTGCCGACACTCACGAAAGCGTTGGGGCTTTGGTGAACAGCGGAGCCGCGGCTGCCACCCGGTAAAGCCGAAAAACCGTGAGTATCTGTACCATCAATAAGGGTACCATTCCTAGGTTCCCAACCAGTCTGAGCCCTAAGCTGTGTACTAGCATCCGAATCGTACTCCCAGTCCAAGAGGTACCAATACCACACAGAAGGAACTTGCCAACCGTCAGGACAAATACCCTGATGAGGATTTAGAACTTGATCTCCGCATTGTTCAGTATTACAAGATGCGTCTAAACCCATAACAGTAGCCCAATCATAAAGACGACCGTATAAATCACAGTTAGCGGGATCATCATCGTAACACCAGCTACCCGCAGCATTGTAATTCAAGTTCTCAGCCATCCAGGTATAACCGCCGATATTTACATACACGTATTTTGTGCCATCACGCCTATCGCAGAACTGAGCTTTTTGCCGACCATAATGCTCTCTTGTTGTACCATCAACAAAACCGTCGCATAAATGGCTCAAAGTAATATTCTGCAAAGGATTCATCCCTTCTACAACATTCAGCGTATACGAAGAATCAACATATCCCGACGCCGAGACGGTTATCGTCCAATCACCGGAAGTATTAACTGCCGCCTGTCTTGATAAAGTCGTTATTGGTGAAACGGGGGAAACATTTTCGCCGCCAAACGCGGCATTGATGTTGAGACCACCGCCCTGATGTGTCAAGCGGTTTGTGAAACTGTGGCCGTTTGATCCCTTAACCGTCAGCAAATAGACGCCGGACACGAGATTAGGGCGCGATATATTTTTAGTCGCTTCCGACGCACTTGTGTTAGTGCGCAAAATCCGCCTTCCGTTAACCGAGTATAGTGAAATTTCCGCAATTCTGTAATTTTGAACGGGCAGATTGATGGATACCCTCCCGCGCTGATTACTTGTAATCACCGGTGCGCCGTTTAGCGTGTTTCGCGATCTTTGTATCACGCTTGATGTGCTTTCGAGGGGAATTTTGAGGGTGCTGGTCTCGTTGGCCGTTACGTTTATCGTCACAGTATCGCCATCTTTATCGGCTTTGACTGTGGCATCTACGTTTACGATAAACGGCACATAGGCGGTATCGACTTCCTGCGCATAAACACCTGTTGTGAAAGCCACCGCCGCTACCGATATCACAGCCAAACCGCGCCGCGCTAACTTAGACAAACTCTTGAATTTTGACATCTATCGCTCCTTTTGGGTTTAATACATATACAATAATACAATAAACGCACTTGATTGTGCCTATATTATTATAAAACACTTGAGAAGCAGTAAAGTGTTACTTTTTTGAGATTTTTTATGATATTTCTTTGCCTGTTCGCAGAATTTCTTTTACGAATGGGTTATCGTTGTATATTTCGGATGTGGGGAACGCGATTGGTTCGAAGAATGCATTTTTGTAATCCGGGACATTTGAGAGACGGAGCAAATCACCAATGACGTCGACCCGCCGCTTGCCGCCATAATTATCGAGGAAAAAACATATATCTATGTCGCTGAGTTTGTCGGCAGTACCTTTGGCGTATGAACCGAACAGCACTGCCCTATCAACCGGCATGACGCGTCGTACATCGTCGGCATAACGTTTTGATACTTGCATTACGGTTTCAAGGTCAACAACCATGCGAAAGCCTCCTTTGCTTTGGAAAGGGTTGAACCCGCATCCGCCTTGCTTACCTGCGAACCAAACTTGGTTATGAACTCCGGATACCGATTGTTCAAATAATATTGGGACAAATCGTTAAAAAAATCAATCCAGTCAGACGGTACGCTAACCGGTAACTTGTCCTCAAAACATCCGAATAACTTTGTGATATCGTGAATACGCGGGACATTATCATCCAAATAAAGTGTATACAAGCCCTTTACGAGCTTCTCTATCGCCTGCTGACACATCACCGAAACGTACAGCCAGCGACCGCTATCATACAAGGAACTCGCGGTTTCGAGGTCATACTCGGC
>JAITUP010000056.1 GCA_031286265.1 Chitinispirillales bacterium
TCATAACGTCGGGTAGGGGGCGCTAAGCCCCCAACCCGCCGCTACCAACATCAAACCCCTACCGGGGTTTTACCAAACACCCCACCAACGCCCAGAATGAACATCGCCCCATCCATTCAAACAACCCTTTGTTGTCCCAAACATTACGGAGCGGCGTCAGGAGGTTAGGCGACACATTTTAAAAAAAGGGTTTTAAAAAACCACCGCACCCCAACCTCGCCCGAATGAACATCGCCCTCCCCATTCAAACGAACCTTTGTTGTCCCAATCGGCATTGCGTAGCAAAGCCGCCACCGTTGCCCCCTACAACACCCCAACCAACTCTCTGACCTTCCCTATCGTAATCGCCGCGATTTCGCGCGCTTTGCCGGCTCCTTGTTTCTTCACGTCATTTATATAATCCAAATTGTCGGCCAATTCCAAGCGCTTCTTGCGGTACGGCTCAAAATATGTCCATAGAACCTCGAATAGCTCCTTTTTCGCGTCGCCATACCCATACCCCCCCGCCCTCAACCGATCCGCCATCAACGTTGCCCTATCCTTATCCGCGAATAATTTATATATCGCGTAAATGGTGCTGTTGTTTGGGTCTTTAGGCTCTTCCACCGGCGTAGGGTCTGTTATTATTCCCATGATTTTCTTCTTAGTCGCTTTTTCATCACCAAAAATCTCTATCGTATTGTTGTACGATTTCGACATCTTCTGCCCGTCGACTCCCGGTATCAACGCGATCTCTTCGGAAATCTCCGGCTCGGGCAACGTAAACACTTCACCGTATAGTGAGTTGAATTTTATGGCGATGTCGCGGGTTACCTCCACGTGCTGCTTTTGATCTTTGCCTACCGGGACGATGTTTGACTGGTAAAGCAAAATATCGGCAGCCATCAACACCGGGTAGGAAAACAGGCCGTGATTGGACGGGATGCCTTTTGCCTGCGCGTCTTTATAGGCATGGCACCGCTCCAGCAGCCCTACCGGCGTAACGTTATTCAGATACCATGTCAGCTCCACGACTTCGGGGACATCAGACTGCAACCAGAAGACCGAACGCTCGGGGTCAATTCCAAGCGCTATCATGTCGACTATCGCGTCTATTGAATTCTTTGCCATCCGCGGGCCGTCAAACAAGGTTGTCAAGCTGTGCAGATTGGCGATGAAGCAATAGAGTTCGCCGCGCTTTTGCGATTCCACCATGGGGCGTATCATTCCGAGATAATTGCCTATGTGCAACGTGCCGGACGGTTTGATGCCGGATAGTATGCGTAGCATGGTTGTCGGTTCTTTCTTTGGTGATGGTTGACAGATTAGAATACCGCAGGAAGCAGGAGCCCCGCCGCCCATGCAAACCTATTCCCCGCTGACAGTGTGAACACCGGGTATATTGAGGTTTCCTCTGGTTCTTGGGATTGTTTTGTCGTCGCTTGCCGCGCTGTCCGCCGTAGCCGGTTTCGGACTATCCACATCGGAAACGCCGTGCTCCGCTGCCACGGTGACGGCTTCTGCCGCCGTTCCGTTGGTCAGTTCGGCGCGCAGGTCCGCGGCGTTCATTGAGTGGTGCCTTACGTATACGCCTATCGCTACCGCAATGAGCATTACGAAGATTGGTGCGGCTGCGTATTTTTTGATGAACACCATGGGCATGAACGCCGTCGTACGCGTCAACGCTTTCGGATTTGCGCAGACCCGCAGTATCTCGGCGTCAACCGTCGGCGATGGGTCTTCGCCAAGGATATCGACGGTGTAGAACGCGGCGCGCTCGGTTCTGTAGGCTTCGGCCTCACGGGCGCAGTCGGGGCATCCGCTGCCGAGGTGGGCACGGTATTCACGCGCTTCGGCTTCGCTAAGTTCGCCGGAGGCATAAAGCAGACCGATTGTTCCAAATTTATCGCACACCATCAATCCCCCTTTTCTTTAGCTCTTTTCGCATGTTCTTGATTGCCAAGTGCATGCGGCCAAGTGCTGTGTTTATGGGACAGTCCATCATTTCCGCGATCTCTTTGAAGGGCACGCCCCCAAGTTCTCTTAGCAGGAAAACCTCCCGCTGTGTCGGTTCGAGCTCGCCCACCGCCTCGTTTACCAACTTGCGCAGACGTTTGTTTGACAAAGTCTCGTCCGGCGCGTCGAACTTGCTTCCCACCGATCCGCCGGTGTCGCCGATATGGTCGGCCTCCACCTTGGCGTGGCGATAATGGTCGATAACCCGCTTGTGCGCAATGCCGAAGAGCCAGCTCAAAAAGTTCCTCGACCGGTCAAACTGGTGCACGTTGCGCAAAGCCGCGAAAAATGTTTCCTGCAATACATCTTCAGCAAGATAACGATCACCCGTCATGCGTAGCAAGAAACCGAATATGCGGCCCTTATACATCTCATAGAGTTCGGAAAAGCCGCCCGGATCCCCGCCAAGCCACATATCGAGCAATCGGCGTTCGTCCGCTACCCGCTGATCCATAGCTTTTTCTGTCATTGTTCTTTCTACTAATACTACGGTTTTATGGTTAAGAATATTGTATACATTGATTCCACAAGTTAAATATTATACACGTGCCGCCCCCGCGGGCGAGCAAGGGGTTGTTGCAAAAGCCTGTAACAACGTCATCGCGAGCGAAGCAAAGAACCGTCCGCCCGAATACCTCGAGTCGCAAGCCGATAGATCGGCTTCGCCGCGATAAACACGGCGCCGCGCTTCGCTCGCAATAACGGCTTTTGCAACAGGCCCCCCTGTAATTCTACCACCTGTACTCCGGTCTTGCCGTATAGCCGGTATGTAACAAGTCATGCGCTTTTTTAGACAACGGCTTTTCCAGAAACTCCTCGTAGACCTTTTGAATGTGAGGGTTCTGGTGAGAACAGCGTTTTTTAGACATCTCATCGTCTTTGTATATACCCGCCGCTCTCGCTTTTCTTATCTCATCGTTTGCGCCGTACGGCTGTCCGCCACCGCCTATACAGCCGCCGCGGCAAGCCATTACTTCTACGAAGTGATACGGCGTTTCCTTGCCCTCGGCTACCGCGGCTTTGACCTTTTCGAGTACCTCGGCAATGTGGGCCATGCCGTGCGCTACGGCTACCCTTACCTGAGTTCCGCTTACGTCAATAGTCGCTTCTTTCACGCCGTCGAGACCGCGGACATCGGTGAAGTTCACATTGTCCAATTCTTTTTTGGTCAGCAGGTGATATACGGTTCTCAACGCCGCTTCCATCACACCGCCGGTTGCGCCGAAAATTGTTCCCGCGCCGGTGTATTCGCCTAAAATCGAGTCGCACTCTTCGTTGGGCAAGCTGTTGAAGTTTATGCCCGCCGATTTAATCATGCGGCTAATCTCGCGAGTGGTGAGCGATACGTCGATATCCTTTTGACCGCTCGAAGACATCTCGCGCGAGCGGGAGATCTCAAACTTTTTCGCGGTGCAAGGCATTATTGATACCATGAATATCTCATCGGGTTTGATACCCATTTTTTGAGCGTAGTAGGTTTTTGACAACGCTCCGACCATCGCTTGCGGCGATTTTGCGGTCGAAAAATACGGTATCATATCGCAGTAAAATTTTTCTAAATAGTCAACCCATGCCGGACAGCATGAGGTGATAAGCGGCAGTGGGCCGTTCTTGTTCACGAATCTGTCTATGAACTCGCTACCCTCTTCCATAATAGTGAGGTCTGCGCCGAAGTTTGTGTCGAAAACCGCCTTGAAGCCTAACTGACGGAGCGCGGCGTATAACTTGCCGGTTTCCACCGTTCCCGCCGGTAAGCCAAACGCCTCGCCTATCGCCACGCGGACGGCCGGAGCGATTTGCACTACCGGATACGCGTCGGGCTTACGCAGGGCGTTCCACACCACGTGCTCTTCGGATTTTTCGTATATCGCTCCGACCGGACAGTGCGCGGAACACTGGCCGCATTTGATGCACGGGCTGTCGTTCAGGCTCACGTCTGCGGCGGGCGCGACGCGCGTATTCTCGCCGCGGCTCAGGAACTCAAGCGCCCATACGCCCTGCACGTCCTGACACACCTTGGCGCAGCGGCTACACAAAACGCATTTTTCGGGATTGAGTACGAGCGATGTCGTAGACACGTCCTGCGGCAGATTTCTCTTGATTGCCGGGTATGCCATCTCCCTGATGCCAAACTCGGCGGCGAGCACCTGCAATTCGCATTCCAGATTCCTCGGACACGCGAGGCAGTCGTTCGGGTGAGCGGAAAGAATCAGCTCAATGACCGTCTTGCGCACCTCCACTATCTCGGTGTCGTGCGTGATGACGCTCATCCCTTCCTCGACGGCGGCCGTGCAGGCGCGCAGCATCTTGGAGGAGCCGTTTATTTTGACCACGCAGATCCCGCATGAGGCCCACGGATCAAGGTCCGGGTGCCAGCACAGTGTGGGGATCTTGACAGCTATCTGGCGGGCGGCGTCGAGGATGGTCGTCCCCGCTTTAACCGTAACGTCCCGCCCGTTTATTTTTAAGTTAATCATTTTATCCATCCGTATTCGCTCCTTGGATTATTAAATTTTGACGACCGCTTTAAATTTACATACTCTCTCGCACTCGCCGCACTTTATGCACGCTTCCTGATTAATCACGTGAACCTGCTTCTTCTCGCCCTTGATACAACCGTCGACCGGGCATTTTTTCGCGCACAGCGTACAGCCGATGCACTTTTCGTTGATGAAGTATCTGATCAACTTTTGGCATTTGCCCGCCGGGCATTTGCGATCGTGAATATGGGCCATATACTCATCTTCAAAATATGCGAGCGTGGAGATAATCGGGTTCGGCGCGGTCTGCCCGAGGGCGCACAGCGACGCCATTTGCATAGCATGACCGATGAGGCGCATTTTGCGGATGTCCTCGTCCGTACCTTCGCCGTTCGTGATTTTCTCAAGGTAGTTCATCAATTGGCGTCCACCGATGCGGCACGGCGAACATTTGCCGCACGATTCGTCTACCGTGAACTCGAGATAGAACTTGGACACGTCGACCACGCAGTCGTCTTCGTCCATAACGATCATCCCGCCGGAGCCCATCATGGAACCGAGTTTTATCAAATTGTCGAAATCGATGGGCGTGTCGAGATAATCGGCCGTAATCATACCGCCCGACGGCCCGCCCGTCTGCACCGCCTTGAACTTCTTGCCGTTTGGAATGCCACCGCCGATTTCGTAGATAATCTCGCGTAGCGTTATGCCCATCGGAACCTCAATGAGCCCGGAGTTCGTGATTTTACCGGTTAGGGCAAAGACTTTCGTACCTTTCGAGCTTTCCGTCCCGAACTGGGCGAACCAGTTCCCGCCTTTGGTCAGGATAGCGGGAATGTTGGCATAGCTTTCCACATTGTTGATGAGCGTCGGCTTGCCCCAAAGCCCTTTGACAGCCGGGAACGGCGGACGCGGGACGGGCATGCCGCGCCTGCCTTCGAGCGATGCGAGAAGCGCGGTTTCCTCACCGCACACAAACGCGCCGGCGCCAAGCCTGATTTCGATATCAAAGTTGAAACCGCTGTTTAGAATATTTTCGCCGAGCAGTCCAAATTCTTTCGCCTGCTTTATGGCGACTTCCAAGCGGTGTATCGCAAGCGGATATTCCGCGCGTATGTAGATGTAGCCGCGGTTTGCGCCTATTGTCTTTCCGGCGATCGTCATGGCCTCGAGCACGGAGTGCGGGTCGCCCTCCAAGATACTGCGATCCATGTATGCGCCCGGGTCGCCTTCGTCGGCGTTGCAGACTACAAATTTTTCCTCGTTCTGCGCGTCTTTTGTAAACATCCCCTTGCGCCACGTGGGGAATCCCGCGCCGCCGCGGCCGCGCAGACCGGATGTCTTGAGTTCGTTTATGATATCGTCAGCCGACATTTCGAAGAGTACTTTTTCGAGCGCCGCGTACCCGTCACGCGCGATGTACTCGTCTATGACCTCCGGGTCTATGAACCCGCAGTTGCGCAGCACGACGCGCACCTGCTTTTGGTAGAAGCCTATGCTGTCGAGCTTCTTGGCCACGTTCGTTTCCTCGCAAGGCTTGTTGTAGAGCAGCCTGTTCACGCGCCGACCCTTTATGATGTGCTCTTCGACGAGTTCCTTTGCGTCTTCCGGCTTAACGTGCACATAGAAACTCTCGTCCGGCAGCACTTTGACGATAGGGCCTTTTTCGCAAAAACCGAAGCAGCCGGTTTTGAGCACCTGCGTTTCATTCAGCAGTTTGTGCGCGTCCAGCTCCTTCATAAGATTGCGATAAATCTCATCGGCCTTGCTGGATTCGCATGCCGTGCCGGCGCATATCAGTATATAGTTTTTGTATTTCATCTATCCCCCTAATCACTTTAATATGTCTGCGGGTTTATCGAAAATATGATCGGCGATGATTTTGCGATCAATCAGGTGCTCATTCACAATCCGTTTCGCGATATCCGTTTTCACGTCGCGATAGACGATGGGCGGCATATCGGGCGCGAATACCTCTACCGTCGGCTCAACGTGGCATTTGCCCATGCAGCCGGTCTGCGTAACCGCGACATCGGTGAGTCCCTTCGCGTCAATTTCATCCAAAAAGGCGTCGAACACCTCCTTGGCGCCGGCGGCGATGCCGCACGTCCCCATGCCGATGATGATCTGCGTGGTCTTACCCTCCTCGCGTTTCACCATCTCTTTCTTTTTTTCATCGCGGAGTTTTTTAAGATCCGCAAGAGTCAGTTTTGACATTTACAAGTCCCCTTGTTTATTATTAGTTCATTTTCCGATAATCGTACAAACTCGCGTAGCGCGATAAGCGTCTCCGCGTCACTAATATCGCCAAACGTCTCAATTACCTCGGAACGCATAACCGAGTAGGAATCGCCGTCGAGCGACCTCGAAAATTTCAAATCAAAACTGCCGGGCAGACCCATACAGCAGACGACCGCCGAAGCTAAGTTCCCAAGCGGCGGCGCGTCAGGATGCTTCCCGTAATATTCAAAATAGAGCGACGTTCCCACCCCTGCTTCCGAAGTCATGTCCCACTTCCCGTCGCACTGCGCTATAAACTGGGCAAGAAACGATATTCCAAGCCCTACTTTGCGCTTCTCATGCTTAACGCCGTCCGTAAAAAAAGGGTCGCGCGCCCGCGCAAGCGCCTCCGCGTCCATACCCGAACCGTTATCCGATATATATACCTTAATATAGAAGCCCTGTTCAATCAGGTCTACAATTACGACGCTGCTCCCCGCCTCAACGGAATTTTGCGTCAAATCCACAATATAGTCGGACAATGTTCGGTGCATTTCTATTTCCCGGCATACTACACCATTTCACAAAGGGCAATAGCCCCTATTTACTGTATTTTTCAAGTATTTCAGGCAACCTGGACTCCGGCAAGGTACCGTAAACGTTGGTACCGACCGTTATAAGCGGAGCGAGGCCGCAACAGCCCACGCAACGAACCGCCTGCAACGTAAACTGGCCGTCTTCGGTAGTCGCGTTGGCCTCCACATTGAGCAATTTTTTAAGCTCATCGAGCAGTTTATCGCCGCCTTTCAGATAGCAAGCCGTCCCCATGCACACCGATATTATGTGCTTGCCGGGCTTTTCTAACTTGAAATAGTGATAGAACGTCATCACGCCGTAAATTTTGGCGAGCGGGACACCCAACTTCTTGGAAACAGCCGCCGCCACGTCGCGAGGGATGTATCTGTAAATTTCCTGAACCTTGTGCAGGACCATAACGAGATTGCCCGGCTTATCCTTCCACTCCACGATGAAAGCGTCAAGTTCAGGCGTCAATTCCGCTAATACCGGCATGCTCTCGGTCATACGGAGAACCTCCTGGTCTGGTAGTTTATAATATTATACTCATCCCCCTTCAAAATGACCTCCGCGTTGTCCGGCGACATCACGGCTGTCGCGCAGTCGTCGGGCGATGCAGGGGCTATTTTGGAGGGGAATTACTATAGTTCCCATCAATTTCAACTGTGCAGCGGCGTAGCCGGTCTCCCGGAGTACGCACGGCCGCAAATGAGAAGATAATATATTGACACGGAAAAACATTGAGAAAAAAAAATGTTTTTTTAATTGCCCAAATATCTCCGTAGCGTCTCCAGCATTCTATCGACATCTAACGGTTTTCCGAGATGCGCGTCCATCCCCGCTTCCGTGCATGCCTCGATGTCGCTTTTGAAGACGTTTGCGGTCATGGCCACTATCGGCAGTTTCCCGCGCGAGCGTTCGGGCAGAAGGCGGATGCAGCGCGTGGCCGCGAGGCCGTCCATGACAGGCATCTGCAAATCCATGAATACTATGTCATACCTGTTCGGGTCGGCCCGCACCATCTCCATGGCTACCTTGCCGTTTTCGGCGCATTCTATGGCAATGCCGGTGTCTTCCAAAATCGATATGATTATTTCACGATTGATTTCGATATCCTCGGCAAGCAGCATGATTTTACCGCTAAATTCGCCCGCTACCACCGTGCCCGCGTCGGCATCATCCGCGCCCCGGCGTTCTTCTGAGCCGCCGTCCATAGAAGCGCCGCGCCGAACTTTCACAACAAAAATGAATGTAGCGCCTTTGCCGTGTTCCGACTCAACCCATATCTCGCCGTCCATAAGTTCAACAATGCGCTTGGAAATGGCGAGGCCAAGCCCCGTGCCGCCGTATTGACGGCTTATACCGCTGCCGGCCTGCTCAAACGCATGGAACAGCTTTGTCTGCGCACCCGGGGAAATGCCTATGCCGTTATCGGCTACTTCAATCCGCAGCGTACAAACCTCGTTTTTTTCGCAGGCTAAAGACATGCTCAAACTGATATCGCCGCCCTCGGGAGTAAACTTCACCGCATTGGAGAGCAGGTTTGTTATCACTTGAGACAAACGCTGGTCGTCCCCGATGATAAAACGCGGTATACTGTCGTCTAAATTTACGGTAAATCGCTGACGTTTTTCATCTACTTTGTAATTGACGACGGTCAACGCCTTTTGCAGCATCTTTTCAAAATCATATTCAACAATCGTGAGTTCGAGTTTATTCGCTTCAATCTTCGCCATGTCGAGCACATCGTTTATCACTCCGAGCAGATGGAGCGACGCAAGTTCAATCTTGTTCAATGTATGATTTTTTCGCTCTACATCCTTCTCTTTCTTGCATATCGCCGTCATACCGATAATCGCGTTTAGCGGTGTGCGCATTTCATGGCTCATATTAGAAAGGAAATCGCTCTTGGCGCGATTCGCGGCATTTGCTTCCCGTAGCGCCTTTCTGAGCTTCTCGCTCGCATCGTTCACCTCGCGCTCCATCTCGGACCGCACGATAGCCCCCGCGCACAAATGAGCCGCGGAACGCAAAAGGTCGAGATTGCTTTCCTCAAAATAACGATGATCCGTATGATCCTCCAAAGTAACGACGCCCCAAAGCTCTCCGCGCACGAAAATCGGCACCATGAATATCGCCTTAACGCCAAACTGACTCAGAAATTCGGCGGCATCCTCCGACATATCGCTCACATCCGCATTCACACAACCGCCCCGCTCAAAAATTTCAAGCCAGCGAAGCGTAGGCTGAATTATAGGCAGTGAGATAAGTTCTTTGTCAAGCGGAATCGTCTCGCTGTGCCAAAGATATATCTGCCCGATTTTGACACCCGTGCCATCATTATCAAAACGGCGGTAAACGGCAATGCGGTCTATTCCCGCCACACCGGCAATGGGGTTCAAACCGGCGCCCAAAACATCGGCTAACGATTCGTCAGCGTGCGAAGTCAATAAAACCGCCATCTTGTTCAGCGAGTCGAGCATCTTCTCACGATACTCAAACGCCTCCTCCAACCGTTTCTTTTCTTCAATATCCTCAAGAGCGCCGGCAGTCCTTATCGGCAAGCCGTCCGCATCCCTAAATGTAGCGCCAAACGCATGATAATATCGATATTCATTGTTTTTAGTAAGAAGGCGATACTCAAGATTATAAGGCGTTTTGCCACTGCGGTCGGCTATATGGGCGGCAAAAGCGGTAAGCGTCCGCTCCTTGTCGTCAGGATGCAAACGATCGCTCCAACTCGATAGTAAATCGGGGAAATCGCTGCTGTCTGTAAAACCGAGCAAATGGCGAAATTCCTGCGACCAAATGAAAAAATTGTTAAGATTAAGCGGATCCGTGCTCACGATGTCCAAATCCCAAAGCGCAATACCGAGCGCGTCGCTCGTGAGTTTATACTTCATCAGGTCATATTCCATGGAATCGCGATAGTTGCCGATAACCATGTTCAAGATACGGATAACGCGCGCCGCGTCGCCGGATAACCCGCCATCATCGAGAATGATGCCGTAATCACCCGACAGGCTCGCCTCAATGAGACGGACCAGTTCGTTTAATAAATCCCTCATGTCTGAATTGGGATTAGCGTTTTTCGGCATTACGTGCGGCCCCCCGTTTAAGGAGAAAATAATACATTGCGCGAATATAGCATTAAAATATAATAAGGATAAAGAAAAGCGAAAATTGTTTTTTAAAAAGCGCCCTGCCAATCCGGCGGCGATATTTCGTCTTCATTGAATATCCTGTTAAGAAAAAATACGCGGGCCTTGTACCAATTCTTTAATCTTTTGATGGCATCACGATAATCATTAGGCTGCGCGGGCCTTGTATCTGTGAAGGGCGCGTGGGTTTTATACCACCAGTGTTCAAAATTTCTGTCCGCCGATCTCTCCAGTTTTTTCGCCATCTCATCGATGTATTCGGTCATGGACGCAATTTCGTCATACATTTCGTTCCATTTTTCCCTAAGCTTCGCGGTGAAAACGGGGTCCTCGTAAAATCGCTTGAAGAAATCATGCATCGGCGGCCGTTTGTCGGGGAAATTAAAGTGATCGTTAAAACCCGATTCGCGCCAGTTTCTGTAGTGCCATCCATACCCACTGTCAAAATCCCATAGCGGCCCCATGCGTATCGGCGCATCCTTATCCCTGTATAAAAACACAGACCGCGGATACGATAAATCGGTATTGGCGGCTATTTCGTTTATTATCAGATACGCGGCCAAGACATCGATGTCTATCAAATCCCTGTAGCCGTTTTCCGGGAAATTCGGACACGCGAGCGCGGCGGCAAGCGCGTTCAGATCGCTTTTCACGGCATCATAGGCCGAGTTGTCTATATTTCGCCGGTTTTTAGGGCGTGGCCATTTTATCGCTATGGGGAGATCGTAGCTTCCCGTTCTGAATTTGGGATCGGAGTCGAAATATTGGTCGATCTCCGCGAACCACCCTTCCGCTCTGTCGATATCCACCCTCCCCGTTCCAACCTGATTCTGTTCGGTAAACAAATAATTTCCCTGATATTCTCCGTTCAGGTAGACATCGACAAAATTAACCGAGTGGGCAAACGCAAACCCGAAGCGTCTTCCGAGTTCAAACGGTATCGCGTTGTAAAGCAGCGTTTCGTCACGGTGTTGCGCGAGCAGCACCCAATCCGTCGCCCGCTCAAGCCCAAGCAGGGGGGTTTCTTCGCTTAGCCTGATCCGATACGATTTTTTCCGTGCCCGCCAGCAAATCCACGTATTATTTCCACGTCCTCTGATTAGGCCGGGTTTATCGACGATGTCGTTTTTCGGATTTTTCGGATCGGTCAAGGAAAACGTCATGTTAATGTAGTTCACCTTACTTGCGATTTTTGCCCCGTCTTCGGTAAAAATCTCAACCACCGGCAACCCGCTCCCAAACTTCGTCTCCCGCGAACACGTCGCGAGAACGGCGAGGGTAATTATCGAAATAACCAATGAAATGTTACGTATCATCCTTATACCCCGCGCCTTTCACCCCAAATAATCTTATGCAACTGTACGCCGAAGCGTATGCCGTCGAACCGATTTTCTACCATCCAATCCGCCAGTTTTTCATACGGCAAACTGCTCGATACTGGGGAAAACGTCACGGAGCATTTTTTCGTGATGCGATGTTCGTCACAAAATTTTTTCGCCCAGACGGCGTCGTCAATAGAGGCAAGAACAAATTTTATTTCATCGTTTGAAGTTAAATGTTTCAAATTGTGAATCAAAAAACTGCCGCCGCATCCGCTACCCGGACATTTTATATCGACGATACGGCGGACTTTGTTTGAAACGGCGCCGATATCAAGAGTCCCGTTAGTCTCAATCATCACCTGATAGCCGCGGCACAGCAGCTCATCGCACAGCGCGGCTGTCGATGGCTGCAACAGCGGCTCGCCGCCGGTAATTTCTATCAACTTTATCGGAAATTTTGCTATTTCACCGATGATGTCGTTTATATGTGTCGATACGCCGCTATTGTCATCATGAGAATAGGATGTATCACACCATGCGCAGCGGAGGTTGCAACCGGCCAATCTGACAAATACGCACGGGTATCCGGCAAGCGTCGACTCGCCCTGAATTGACGCGAATATCTCGCAGACATTCAGCTTACTCATAATACGCCGCGCAATTCCCAGGCGTTTCCTCAACCTCTACACGGGTGACTCTGGCGTCATGCCCATCTTCGCTCAATGAGTCCGCGAGCTTGTGATAGACGTAGCAGGCGATGCGCTCCGACGACGGGCTTTGGTTCAGCGCGTCAAAGATATCGTTCAGGTTTTTGTGGTCAAATTCACTCAGGATATCTTTGAGCTTGCGCTTGAGAATCTTGAAGTCTATGGCTATGCCGCTCTTGTCGAGATTTTCGCATTTTACAGTTGCCCGGACCAACCAATTGTGCCCGTGCAGATTTTCGCACGGGCCCTCGTAGTGAAGAAGGCGGTGGGCAGCGCTAAAGTGCTGTTGGGTTGTGATTTCGTACATAATAGTATCCAGGGTTTATTTTTTAAAAAGTTAAGTTTAAAGTCAAAGCATATTTTAAGGTTCGGGTAGACAGGATGAGACAACCCTTTCGGGTTATCATACTTTACCTCCCTATTGAATCAGGTTTTGAGAATCTTTCCTGTAACTTTTGGTACCGCTCCATAAAGACATCCGCCCGCATACCATTTGGTAATATGATATTACTGATTGTAACATCATTAGCATCTGGCAGACTTTCAAACCAGTCAAATAATTCGTCACTCATTCCTTCACCATCACCATCTCCCATAACACGACCAATCAATCTACCAACTGTAACACCTGTTATTACCAGCCCTTCATCTGATAATTCCTGATACCGCTCCATAAATCTACGCTTATCTATTCCGTATGGCAATACATAGTCATCAGCATTAAAATCGACAAGTTCCAAGCTACTAAGCCATCCGAAAAAAGTGGCATCGTCAATTTCTCCATCTTCCTCTACGGCGTTACCGGGCAAATTCTCCGCCATAGCATCAGCCACCCCTCCCGCTTTATCAAGTAGCCAGTCATCATAATCGGGTACGGCTGTTGCGGTATCAGGCATTATTTCTATTTCATCGAATTCAGGCAAAACTTCATCAATAACTGCCACCTGAACACTATCCATATCGACTACGGGGACGTTTTCCACGACTGCGGAAGCAACTTCCTCAACAGCGGGAGCTGCGGCAGAGGAACCGTCACTTTTGCTATTGCAAGCAATAGCAAAAAGTAGGGATAGCGCCAAAAACACTCCAAGCACCAAAAAGAACCTCTTTTTCATACTTTACCTCCCTCGCCTATGTATGCGGTGATCATGCTCTCCCAACAGTTTTGCCCTGTTTTTTAAGGCAAGCCTATTCGGTTTCATTTATAGGGGTAATATTTGCACATAACAAAGTCAATATCCTTCTCATTTTGTTTTTTCCCTTAAATTCTATCTATATGTTTTGTGCGTCAGCGATTAATCTAATATCTTGTTCAGTCAAAAAACGGTTTTCATAAGATTCTTGCAAACTGTAAAAACTGCCATCTTTCCATACTAAAATCCGTCTACTATCCGCATAGTTTATAGTTATCCCAGCAACAATTTCTTCTCCAACTACATCTTCAGCGTTCGAATGAAACATAATGACAACGTATCCGCCAAAAGTGCCGTAGTATTTGTGTATTTGGACATCTTTCAACAGAGCGTCATTATCAATCGGCTTCACGAACCGATTAAAATAGTCGCTTCTTATTAATTCTGCCTCCAATTTGAGCAAATTGAATGTTTCTATCCCGCTTACTTCAGCGACGCATACTTCCGCTCGCGCTCTCAGTTTATAAATTGCCCTTAGCACATTATCTCTGCTTGGCTCGATCAGATGAAAAATCAAGTAGGCCTTAGAGTCTATCAACCCTCTATGTTCTATCTCAGAAAACGCAAACTCTGGAAAATCGGAAGGTGCCCATGCCTTGCTAAGCGCCGATGCCTCATCAGTCAACAGTACAAGCACCTTCCCATACTCGAACTCGCCGCCTGGGTCCGGCACTTTACCATTACCATTGTTTTTACTCCCCACCACAGTATTACCATCGCAATTTGCTACTACGAATGTCAATAAAGTTAGTACAGTTAATAAAAACAATGATTTTGTCATAATTCAATTCTTTTTTCTGTTAATATTAACCCGGCGACAATTGACCTCGACGTTAAAATCAAAACCTTTAAAATCAAAATCTTTTTTTGGTGACAGGGGCTCAAAGTTTCCTCTTTCAATCATAGTGCAGGGTGTACACTGTACACCCTCACTCACTTCGAGCATAGTCTATCTCCCGTAACGCCCCCATTCTAAAACCTAATACGCTAAAACCCTTACCCTTAAAACCCTACG
>JAITUP010000107.1 GCA_031286265.1 Chitinispirillales bacterium
TTCAAACAATTCGGTCTCAACTGCCGGGCGGAGGTGAGAATTGCGGATGGAAGAATAGATACAACAGTCGAAACCCAAAATTTTATGTATTGCTTTGAGTTTAAGTTAGACAAAACGGCCGATGAAGCGCTTGCACAAATCGATACGAAAGAATATCTGCTGCCGTGGACGGGGAGCGGGAAAAAACTGTTTAAGGTAGGGGTCAATTTCGATAGCGAGAAGAGGAATATCGGGGAATGGAAGTATGTAATCGTATAAATAATATGGGAACGAGGCCGATAACGGCCGTTCTCCTCAATACGAAGCCGCCGCCGGCATCCTCACTGAAAAAAAATAATAATTGGCGATGTTGCATTTTCCATAGCCCCTGTATTATCTTAATTTGATGGAAATCATGAAAACACAATACCAGACTCCCATAGGCGCGGTTACGCTCGCGTGTAATGACGGGAAGCTAATCGGCCTGTGGAACGACGGGCAAAAATATCATGGGAATGATATATTTAAAGGGATGACGGAGAAAAACGACGTGCCGGTATTTGACGCGACCAAGAAATGGTTAGACGGATATTTCGCGGGCAAGAAGCCGTCTATTTCAGAGTTGCCGTTAGCTCCTGTCGGTACTGATTTTCGTCAAAGCGTGTGGAAAATTTTATGTGAGATTCCTTACGGAAAAGTTGTTAGCTATGGCGATATCGCGAAAAAAATGGCGGCAAAAATGGGCAGAAAAAGCATGGCAAGCCGAGCGATAGGCGGAGCGGTCGGGCATAACCCGATATCAATTATCATCCCCTGCCATCGGGTCATAGGGGCAAACGGCACTTTGACCGGGTATGCGGGAGGCGTTGATATAAAAATTAAATTGCTTGAACTTGAGGGTGTTGGTTGGTAACGTTAAGATTCAAAACGTAGCCGTTTTTCGAGATCACCATAGTTTCAATGATTGGATTTGGGATATTCCCATGTTTCCCAATTCTCTTCTAGGATTTCTATTACTTTTTCTAGCATGTTTTTGGTATTAGATAGATAATTTGTACGTTCTTTTATTACGTTGGTCTCGTTTTTTAGTGCCATTTCGATTGCGCGATGCATCTCAACGGCAATTTTTTTATAAAAATGTTTCGCGTACTCCTCTTCTAATTTTTTGCGTTCATCTTTGCTTGCATCCGTATAACCAGCCATCCATTGTTTGTATAGATTTTCACTTTGTTTCAAATATCGCTTATCACGTATGGCGGGTACTATCCAAAAAAATATTACCATTATCAATCCCGTTCCCGCAAAATATCCTATAACGTATCCTATACCGTCTTTGCGTATTCCTAGAAAAGACGCAATATCAGATTGCAGAAGAAGGGCAAATAATATAAGTGCCGATGTTGTCATTATTGCAAGTATTGCCCTAAACTGCCAATCGGGCATTATCCATGCCTTACGTGTGCGCGCTTTGTTGTTTAATGCGTTGTTCGCTTCATGCAAAACACCGTAAATAAATGTAGTGGAGCAAAAGCCGATATATTTTTTCTTGTTTTTAGCTATATTGTGAAATTTCAAGCCAAGTAAAAAATCTCGCAACGTAGCCATAGCATTGCGCAAATAATCTGTATGTTCTTCTGTCAGCTCAATCTCGCCCTCTAGCTTCTTTTCAATTGTGCGATATATTTTAACGGCTACTCCTACCAATAAACGCTCTTTTTCGTGTTTTGATTCATTTCCGCCTGCTGTATAGCCTTTTGCCCATTCTTCTAACAGGCGTTTCATTTGCCTCCTCCTGCGTTTAATTTTATTTACGTAGATAAGTACACGATAGCCGCAATAACCTGTTATCATGAATATCATCACCGAAGGCACAAATGGCTTTGCCATTAATGACAGTCCAATATATACCCCAGTCATTACCACTATCAATATTTGGTCTAATATATCAACTTCAGGCTCGTTTTCTATACAATGCCCATTGCCTTTCAATACCTCATTAGCCATATCTAAAGTCGCAATCAAATTTTGGATAACAGAGTTCTTCAACCTGATTTTTTTCTGACTAGCCATACCGCTATCTCCTTGTCCATATTTTAAATTTTACGCCCATCCCTACCTTAAATGCTCCGGCATATCCACCGGTGCACCAAAGCCTGGAAGTTTACCGTTTTGAATTGTCCAACCGTTTTCGTTTGTGAACCGCCCGCCAAGCGTCCCGTCGGCCTTGATTGTGCTTGCGGTGATATCCTCGCCATTTATGGTCGTGGCTTTCCTGTCGTCCCATGCAGTGTTGTCGGTATTGTTTGTTATGCCGCTGAAAGCTGCGTTGTTTGAAAGTATGCCGGCATCGCTTCCGCCTACGATGCGGCCGCCGCGGCTGAAGGAGGAGTCTGGGGCTCTATACGGTATTGCACTGGACGATCCGCACCCTTCATACAGCCACTCGGATGGTGTCACGAGGGAGACATTTATATTTGAACCGATAGCTTTCACGTGTGAATTCAGGGCTACATTATTTGATACATTGTTCTTGATAGTATCAAACAACACGATTTTTTCTGTTTTTTTGTAGTAAAGTTCTTTGGGGAAAAAACCACTTGCGAATTCACCCATGATTCGTATATACTCTTCCGTTTGGCTTAGATTATTTACAAATCCTACAATTCCACCGACACTACTCTTCCCGTTGATTGTGGCTATGGAATAGCAATTTGACACGCTACTGTTGGTACCCCTCAACGATCCTACAATACCGCCAACTCCGTAATAGCCGTTAATTGTGCCCATTGAGTAGCAATTTGACACGCTACTGTTGGTACCGCTCAACAATCCTACAATTCCGCCGACATTACCATTCCCGTTAATCGTGCCTACGGAATAGCAATTTGATATATTGCCTTTTCCCCACGCTCCTCCTCTATGATCAGCTCCAACAACACCTACAATGCCGCCTACAACATCTCCGCTAAGTGTGCCTGTAAAATAAGAGTTCGAAACACTACCGTTCTGCAACAAGCCTACAATTCCACCACCGACATACCCTATGTCGATAGTGCCAATAAAATAGCTGTTTAGCACACTACCTCCCCCTGTGAGCATCCCTACAATGCCACCGCCGCCTTCGCCTATAATTTTCGCCCCTACAATACCTAAATCTCGCACAGTACCGGAAACGACGGAGCCAAATATCCCCCCGGAAACATACATTAAGTCACCTGCATGGTCGAAGCCCATCTCACTTTTAGCATATAATCCACTTATTGTTTTACCATTGCCGTCAAAAATCCCCCTGAAATAGGTGATATTTGATCTACCCGTGCCATCATCGTTAAATTCAAAGATAAGACCGCAATCATCCTTGTCATCCGCCATACAATGTCCAATCGGAATCCAGCCATTTCCCTTATTAAACTGTGACCCATAGCCATATTTGGACAAATCAATATCTCGGATAAGCCTAATCGTTTTTCCCTTAAAATCAACCGCCACTTCCGATTGTTCGACACCATCAATCCATTCGTGATAGATATCTCTGGTACTTCTTTCCCCTCTTTCCAATCCCGCCGTACCGTTGACCAACGCCGCCAGTCCCGCCAACTCATCAGCGGTGGAGATATCAAAAATTTCCGCTTGCGGGTTTTGGGTATACCATCTGATATCCGGTTCTTGCGCGTATACCGGGCTACAGAGAATATGAGACACGATTATTACTGAAATGGTTACTGCCATTGCAAGAATTTTTAACATATCTGACTCCTTTAGTTTATTATTAAAAAATATAATTCAAATATATAGACATTGCCATTCTAAATTTGGCCATAATACCTCTCTGCCGCGCGTTTTCGAATTGAATGGCAAAAAGGTTGTAGTCGATGAAAAAACGGATTGATGGATGTATATAGATATTTATGAAAGATATGGGGGGGGGGGGGGGGGGGGGGGGGGGGGTATCGGAAACTAGCGCCATTAGCGCTATAGCTCGATCCGGCGGATGTACCTCTCGCTAGTACGCCTGTCAGGGTTATTGTTATATAGGCTGACATCGCACATATTGCACACAGCCATACCCAAGCTACCGTTACCATCATCCGAATCTTGCCCCCATTTCCATCATTTTACCATTGGTTTACCGTGGTTCTGTCATTCCCTAAATAGGCTCGCTGTTTATTACTAGTACAGTTTACCAAAAATCTACATTCTGCGCAGTCAGAAAGTCAAGGGCTTTTCGAAAATTTTTTATATTCTTTTCTCAACGAATGCGCGGCGACCGCCTAAGGTATCGAATTATTGGATCAGGCTACTTCCGTTACATTCGTTTGATGGCGTTAGCCGTTAACCCTGTAATTTTGGCTATGATTTTCACGTCTATCCCTTCGGCTTTCATGGCTTTGGCATTTTTCTTCCGTTCTTCTTCAATGCCTTCCCGCCAGCCTTCTTGTTGGCCTTCCTGTCGACCTTCTTGCCAGCCTTCTTGTAGCCCCCCTTGCCAACCCTCCAGCCTCAGCTTCTCCGCCGCGCCGCTCTCTACCATCAACTTCATGAGCCTTTTTTCAAGTACCGGATGCATGCCGCCCTCCTTCCAATTATTATTGTTTGCTAACCATAATAAATGAGCAATCTCCCTTAATTGAGAGTCCGCCGTATTTTCAACCTTCTCCAAAACCTCAACGCCATATTCCGCCGTCCAGTCGTCCCTAACCGCCTTTATCCATTCCGCGTCAGCGGCGGAGAGCTCGTTGCTCACCACCAATTGCATAGCAGGGGCATGGGCGAAAGGCACACCCTCTATTGTAATATAATAAATCCCACGGGATTCTGACGCGATTATTTTATACTTTCTATCCTCCCGCAGTATCTTAAGCAGCTTTTTCGGATGTTTAGTAGAAACAAACGTTATCGTAGTCTCGTCAAATCTTGCAGACTTTTGGGATAAATAGGCGTAAAAATAGCTCAAAACCTTATCAAACGCACCGATATTCAGAGTCTCTTTGGGGCCTTTGAACTCGACAACATTGTGTTTTTTGAAGAATCTCATAACCGTATTCTCTATCACCACATCCTCTAACAAATTGATAACGACAATATCAATCCTCATCGGCTTCTTGTACAGTTCGTATTCAGTGTAGATATCGACCTTATATCCCCGTAGCAACATTGTTATCACCTTGGTAAAAATCTCGGCCCACATACTACGCGGTTTGAGTGGCTCTGCTTCCTTAGCGGCAACGGTTTTCACGGATGTTTTACGCTTTGTAGATGTTGTTTTTGCCATGCTATGTTTAAACATTAAACTTGAAAAATATAATATCGCCGTCTTTAACAATATATTCTCGCCCTTCCGACCTTATTTTCCCGGCGGCTTTTATTGCCGGTTCCGATTTGTGCGTTTCTAGGTCCGCCAATGTAAAGACATCTGCCTTGATGAATCCTTTTTCGAAATCGGTGTGGATGACGCCGGCGGCTTGCGGGGCGGTTGCGTTGGCTCTTATTGTCCATGCGCGGTTTTCTCTTTCGCCCATTGTAAAAAATGTCTCTAACCCCAACAATTTATAAATTCCACGGGCCAATGTATTCAGCCCCGGCTCTTTTAATCCCAAAGTATCGAGGAAATCAGCGCGTTCATTTGCTTGGAGTTCGGATATTTCCGATTCGACTTTACCGGATATTTTTACATAAGACGCGCCTTCGCCCGCCGCGTGTGCGGCAACCGACCGCACGTAATCGTTATCCTCAAGCAAATCGTTTTCTCCAACGTTTGTAACATACAAAACGGGTTTGGACGACAGGAGGTGCATATCGGATATGAGCGTAAGTTCTTCGGCGTCGAGCGCTTTGCGCGCTGGGATTCCTTCCGCGAGTTTCGCATGGATTTTTTCGTATACGGGAAGTTTATTTTTTGCGTCCCTTTCGCCGGATTTCGCGGCTTTGGCGATGCGCGTTACGCCTTTTTCCGCCGTTTCGAAATCTTTGTAGACGAGCTCGGTTTCTATGGTGGATATATCCCGCAGCGGATCGACGGAGCCGTCGACGTGTACGATGTCGTTGTTGTCGAAGCAGCGGACGACATGTACTACCGCGTCAACGCTTTTTATATGTCCGAGAAATTGATTTCCTAACCCCTCGCCCTTGCTTGCCCCGCGCACTAAGCCAGCGATGTCGATTAGTTCCAGAAACGCAGGAATGACTTTTTCAGTCGGCCTAAGCGCGGTGATCCTTGTCAAGCGTTCGTCAGGTACCGGCACTACGCCGTGGTTCGGGTCGATTGTGCAAAATGGATAATTCGCGGCCTCGGCTTTGCCCGAACCTAAACAGAGAGCGTTGAAAATAGTCGATTTGCCTACGTTGGGCAGGCCTATTATGCCGGCGGCTAATGCCATGTGGAGTTGTCCTTTTTTAAATGGATGTGGGGTTAGATCGGTTAAATATACATTATTGCCGCAGTGTTAATTGAGCTAAAATTTTTTTTGGGTTGTTTATTTTTCGTCCAAGTGAGAATCGACGTATTTTTTATCTTCCGGGTCGAGGAATTTATTTTTTTCAAGTGTGAATGTCAGCGCTTTAATCGTCCTGTTGAGGTGGGCGAAGTCATTTTCCTTGAGAAGTTTAAATTTTTCGTCGACGGCTTTGAACCTTGCTTCTATTTTTTCGTCGACGGCTTTGAACCTTGCGTCCATTTTTTCATCGACGGCTTTAAATTTTTCGTCGACGGCTTTGAACCTTGCGTCCATTTTTTCGTCAACGGCTTTAAAATTTCTTTCAACGGCTCTGAAATTTTCTTCCGTATCTTTTTGAAAATCGGAAAGACGTCTATCAAACCCGTCAAGACGCTTGTCAAACCCGTCAAGACGCTTATCAAATCCGTAAAAATGTTTATCAAAATACGATTTGAACCATGTAAAGCCCCACCCCATCGCGATAAGAAGGATAAGGGTCCTCAAATTGTCGGTATTCAGGATTAAAGTTAACAAGTCCATAACAATCCTCCATTCTTATCTATAATATACTACATTTTCCGCAAAAAAGCAATTGTTTTTTATATCCGCGCCCAATTCGTAGCCGTTCTCTCAGGTTAAAAAAAATCCGTTATGCGTTTCACGAACGATGATAGCGACGGGTCTCTCGCGCCCATGACCATGACGCAACTGCCTTTTTCCGCATACTTTTTGGCGATTTCGGCGGCTTCGTCTCTGCTGTCAACAGCGATTGCGTTAAAATTTACATCGCCCATTAAATTTATGATGTCCTGTGAGGCGATGTCTTTGACCGCTGTTCCGCCGGCGTAGTATATGGGGAGGAGGCATAGAGTGTCGGTCGGTCTGAAAATTGCTTTGAACGTTTCCGCGTATTCGTTTTTTAAAAAGCGTGTCGGGCCGAAACCGTGGGGCTGGTAGACGGCGGTTACTTTTGCGGAGAGTTTTTGGGCGGCGCCCACCGCTGCGCGTATTTTTTCGGGGTTATGCGCGAAATCGTCAATCACCGTCACACCGGACGCGGTGCGGTGTATCGCGAAACGGCGGTCGACGCCTTGGTAGTTTGCGGCGGCTTTGATTAAATCGTCGCTGTCGCAGCCTAAATGACGGCAGACGCAAAGCGCGGCTAACAAATTCGCCGCGTTGTGTTCGCCGGGCGCCGGAAGCGTGTAATCCGCTCCGTTTATGGTGATTGTTGATGATAACGGCTCGATTTTCGTCATAAGGCCGTGAAAATCCGTGCCGTCATTAAATCCAAATGTCGTAACAGGCGTTGAAGACGCTTTATCTTGCCCGCCGTTTTCTTTCAATTCATCCAACAAAGAGCAAAACTTCGGATCATCCGCGTTAACCGCCGCCCATTTTGACTGGCTAATCAGCCGCTTGAACATCGCCATAACCTCATCTTCGGGCTTGTGGTCTTTGGAAATGTTGAGGATGACGGAGGCATAAGGTTCGTATTTGACGAGTGTGCCGTCGCTCTCGTCGGCCTCAATAACGAGTAGATCGGATTTTCCGCTAAATGCGTTGCCGAGCATCCCTTTGGCTTCAAGACAGCGCAACGCCGCGCCGCTTATCAACGACGGCGACTTGCCGCACGCGGCCAAGAGTTCAAAAATCATGGCGGTGACGGTTGATTTTCCGCTCGTCCCGGCGACCGCGACGCTTTTGCGGCTCTTTACAAGCGACGCGAGGACATCCGACCTGTGCAGTATCGGTATCCCCATTTTTTTCGCCGCCGCGATATCCGGGTTGCTATCTTCAATCGCCGTAGAAACGCAAACCGCTCCGGCGCCGCGGTCTACGCCGCTTCCATCCTGCGGAAATATTTTGCATCCGCACGATATCAAGCTCTGTTTGACGTTCGCGGAATCGGGCGCGTCAATCAAACGGTCGGATCCGGTAATTTCAATACCGGCAAACGCGAGGTATTGGGCGATGGCGCTCATGCCGCTGCCGAAGATACCGGTGAAATGGATTGGCGTTGGGATGGAAATGTCGTTCATAAATTCGGCCTTTCTATAATATATATGTATTGATTCCACGCATGCGTTGATTCCGATCATTCAGCCGGCGCTTCAATATTTGATTCCGTGCCTTGAATATACACGAATGTTCCTTCCGCGGCCATATCGAATAGTCGTATGACGTCGTTGTTCCCCATGCAAACGCAGCCATGTGACGCTGGTTTCCCTAACATGTCTTCGCGGTTTGTGCCGTGTATATATATGTATCGGTCGTAGGAATCTATCCCAGGGCCGACGTTGAGACCCGGTTCAAGCCCGCGCAGACGCAGTATTCGCGACAGCATTTGATTTTCGCCCTCCATTCCTTCTGTCCAAATCACGCCGGTGTTTTCCCGGCTGCGGAAGATAGTTCCCGGAGTCGCCCCGTCTCCGATCTTTTCTTCTACATAGTGAAGACCAAGCGGCGTCATGTAGGAATTTTCTCGATTTCCTATTCCGAAGCGTGATGTCGATACCGCGCAATTCATCATCGGTTCGGATTTTTTATAGAACGCGAGCGTCTGTTTTTCGATGTCAACAAAGATAAGGTCTTCGGACATGTTAAGCTCCAAGTCCGCGCAGACTCTTCTCACGCGCTCCATCGGCGATATTTCTTGCATATTCGCAACCCTCCGTATCAACAACGAAAAAACATGTAAATAAACGGTGCGATAATCATAAAAATATTAAAAACACTATTAATTATTAACTTTTTTAACTAAACGATTTATTCCCGTTTGTCAATCGACACGTTTGCAGTTCGATTTTCGTTGTTAATTTTTTTTTGTTTTTTTAAAATAATAACATTGTTACAGTTGAATTATATCAACAATATAGTTTAAATTAATGTATGACGGTGCGATGATTTTCGTAAAACAAAATTTTAAATCTCAACCAAGGAAATTACTGTATGGCTGATCCGGCTTACGGGATGCAAAACGAAGATGTTTGGAGGATATTCAGAATCATAGCGGAGTTCGTCGACGGCTTCGAGACACTCTCCAAGGTTGGCCCTTGCGTAACAATCTTCGGTAGCGCGCGCACACCCGAAGACCACCCGCACTACAAGTTGACAGTCGATGTCGCCAGTTCCTTGTCGAAGCAGGGATACGGCATAATATCCGGCGGCGGCGGCGGCTTGATGGAGGCGGCGAACAAGGGAGCGCACCAGAACGGCGGCGAATCGATCGGTCTCAACATACAACTCCCGTTTGAGCATACCCCCAATCAATACATAAAGACTCCGCTGAATTTTCGACACTTTTTCGTCAGAAAAGTAATGTTTCTCAAATATACGTCGGCTGTCATCATAATGCCGGGCGGCTACGGGACGTTCGATGAACTTTTCGAGGTACTCACGCTCATCCAGACGCAAAAAATCAACCCAATGCCGCTTATATTGATGGGCAAAGACTTTTGGAAAGGACTGATAGGCTGGCTTGACAGTACCGTGTTGCAGAAAGAGAAGTACATCTCCAGCGGCGATATACACCCTCTGATGCATCTTACGGATGATCCTGAGGAGGCGGTTGGCATAATAAAGAAATACATAGATGCCGGTGGGGTGCAACCGCACGCGATTTAGCGGGCGGCTATCAATAAATAACGGCGTTAAAACGTCCGAAAGGAGATATGCCTGAGGACATGAAACGATTGATAAGAGCATTATGTGCAGTATTTTTAACAATAGTAGTTGTATTTTTAATCCTTTTACATTTATCAGGAGGTCGCGTAGTGCTTAAGAAATCAGTGAAGAAGAAGGTCGCTAAAAAGAAAGTAGCGGCCAAGAAGAAGGTAGCCAAGAAAGCCGTCGCCAAGAAAAGGGCGTCGGTCAAGAAAGCAGTAGCCAAGAAGAAGGTAGCCAAGAAGGCCGTCGCCAAGAAAAAGGCGCCAGTCAAGAAAGCAGTAGCCAAGAAAGCAGTAGCCAAGAAGAGGGGCGCCAAGAAGGCTGTTGCCAAAAAAGCTACCGTCAAAAAGGCTGCCGTCAAAAAGGCTGCGGTCAAAAAGGTCAAAAAGGCCGTTGCTAAAAAAGCGCCGGTTAAGAAGGTTGCCGTAAAGAAAAGAGCCGTAAAGAAGAAACGCGCAGCCAGATAAACAGTGTTGCACACGAAGAGGGGAGTCGTAATTCCCGGCACCCCTCTTTATTTTTTTGTAAAAAAATGAAAATATATTTTTTTTCTATTGCGCGGTGATATTTACATATATTATATTCATACCAATCTGAAACAATTAAGCCCCAATAAAAATAGTCGTTGATGATAGAATATTCGAAACAAATAAGCGAAAAGTGGGACTTATCCCACGAACTTGCGGACCTTCTCTGTACAGCGTACGAGAAGGGTGAGTCGCCCTACTACCTTGCCGAGTATGACCGGTTGGTGTCCGCCCACCTGGATATCTCCGTGATTTGGGAGGTGTACGAGCACTTTGGCGCAATGGAGGAACTGGCGGTGAGGCGCAAGCGCGTCGCCAATGCCTACAAGAAGATCGGTAAGTTGACGCCCGCGCTTGAGAAGCGCATAAGCCACGTCACCGATCCCCATGTACTCGACGATATCCTCATCCCGTTGCGGCCCAATCCGCAGAGCAAGGGGCAGAAAGCGGCAAAGAAAGGGATTGACGCGCTCGCCAACCTGATAGCCGCCCAAACCGAGGAAACGGCGACGCTTGAGGAATTGGCCGCCCCGTATATAGACAAAGATCCGTCTTTCGAGACCGTGGACGATGTCATCCAGGCCGTCAAAGACCTTTTAGCCGAGCGGTTTGCGCACGATGATACCGTCAGAACAATGGCACGGGAGTTTTTGCACGAAGACGGTTTCTTTGAAATTATTCCCAAAACCACTAAAGACGAAAAATATGGCAAATACGTAGGGAAATTCTTTCCTATGGACGAGTTTTCAAGCGAAGAATTGCTGCGTTTCTTCATCGCGGAAGACAAAAAAGCAATCAAGAAGCTCAAACTTGACGTTCAATTTTTCAGGATAACCGAACTTTTCCGCCAGCATTTTATCGAAAATCCCGATTCGACCTCGTTTGACTGTATCTGCGAGGTTATAAACGACATGTGGACACGCCTTCTGCACCCGGCGATAGAAGAAGACGCAAAAGAAAACATCCGGGCGCGGGCGGAAGCGTGGGCGGTCAAGGAAATTATGACCGGATTATCAAAGGAATTCGAGCGGGAACAGGATGCGCCCTCCGTTTTTGTGGTCGATATGTCGGCAAAAAAAGACTTCGTTATCGCGGCTGTCAGCGCGAGCGGGGAACTTTTGGGTGTTACCACAGAGAGAAAACCGGGCGACGGGAGATCGTACCTCACGGAACGCCTACGCCAGTTCTTCAACCGCCATCGCCCAACGCACATACTATCGCTTGAAAGCGGGGCGGATATTCCCGAAAATTTCATCAAGCAGGCGACTAATTATTTAGGCGATCTTGAAGTGATAAAGATCAAAGCGCCCGACTCAAAAACCGATCCGTGTAAATCAGACTATATGAAGCAACGCGAATTCGCGATATTGGACGACCGCACAAAAGCGCTTTACGGCTTGGCAATCACCTACTTGCGCCCGGTTTCGCTCATATCGCGCCTCGGCGCTTCTTATTATAACGTACATCCGTTGCAGGAATTGCTCCCCGAGGAAAAATTTTTGGCCGTAGCCGAAAGAATTATCGAACATGCGCGGCTACTCGAAGGCGTATCCATCAAGGATATTGTCGATTCGCCCATCGCGAAGTGGAAGGTATTGCCCAAAGACATGGTCGCTGAGATCAAAGCCCATGATACGGCCGGGCCCATAGATTCCAAAAACAGTCTGATGAAGGTAAAAGGCATGACAGAAACCGCATTCAGAAACATAGCGGGATTTGTGTTGATACCCAATGCCGAAAATTGCATCGATCGCTCCACTGCGCATCCCGACTGGTTTCCGTTCCTTGAACAAGCGGTCAACGAACTCACAATATCCCACGAGACAATCGTCACAAGCCCGGAGGTACTGCAATCATGCCGGATAAATGACGCGTTGCAGAGGGCATATCTGCAAAATAAATTGATTCCGCAACTGCAAGTCGCGCAGCGTTACCTGAGTGTCGCTTCCCAAAAGGCAAAGAAGCGGATTAAATTGGCAGACCTCAAAGAAGGGACCGTCATTTCCGGCAAGGTTACAAATATCACGCAATTTGGAGTGTTTGTAAATATCAACGCCGTGTGTGACGGGCTGATTCATATTTCTCAGTTGGCGGACGATTATGTTGAAGCGCCCAACGAGATAGTGTCGGTAGGAGACAGAATAGACGTGCGGGTGATAAAGGTCGACACAAAGAAGCGGCGGATATCCCTGTCGATGAAAAACATGGGGCCAAGAATCAAAAAAGGGCCTAAAAGCGTACCGACCAAGGGGCAGTTGAATAATTTGGCCGAGCATTTTAAAAACAGATAATGCCGCGGAAGCCGTTATTGTTTCGCTTCATTTGAAGAATGAAGGTTATCTCAGCAACAGCGTCGCTATCGAAAAATAAATCAATACCCCAACAATGTCCGCAACGCTTGCGACGAGCGGAGCGCTGGCCATCGCCGGGTCGCGCTTCATTTTACTCAATATAAATGGCAAACATACCCCTATCAAGCTACCAACCATAACGATCAAAAACATCGACAACATCACAACTATCGCCAACATAAACCCGCCTCTGAAAATTCCGAGCGGCGCCACTGCTACCGCCATTACTCCGCCAAGAGCGCCCGAGACCAATATTTCTTTGGTAATCATCTTCCCCCAGTCTCTTATCTTTACGTCGCCTGTGGCGAGTGCGCGAACCATGAGCGTTGTGGACTGTGTGCCGGAACTGCCGCCGCAATCTATAAGCAAGGTGAGAAAGAAAATAAGCACTATCTGATGTTGTATCAAATCCTCGAAAAACGCTATTCCCGTACCAGACAGGATACCGGCAAAAATGAGCAGCACAAGCCAAGTAATTCTCCTCCTGTAAAGCAATATAACCGAGGCTTCCTTGAGGTTTTCGATGGGGCTGCCTTCCGCCTCAACGCTAACGGCTCCGATTCTGTGGAAGTCTTCGGTCGCGTGCGTATCGGCGATATCCATGAGGTCGTCGACCGTAACAATTCCGAGCAGCACGCCCGCGCTGTCGACAACGGGTAACGCGAAGTAGTTGTATTTTTTGATTTTTTCCACCGCCGATTCCTGACTGTCCGTCGCGGCGAGCGCAATGACATTGTAGTCCATGAGTGAGTTCACCTTGTCGTCTAACGACGCGAGAACGAGGCTGCTGAGCGGCATTTCGTCAATCAACGTTCCATTTGAATCGGTTATATAGACCATGTTGATGGTCTCGCTGTCGTGCCCAAATTCTCTGATGTGTTCAATGGCTTCGCGGACTGTCCAGCTTTCCTTGATGTAAACAATGTTTGGCGTCATAATCCTGCCGACGCTGTTTTCGGGGTAGCCGAGAAGTTCCTGCGTCTGCTTGAGGTCTTGCAAACTGAGTAGATTTAGCAACTTGCGGGTCATTGCCGCCGGCATTTCGTCCATGAGCGCGGCGCGGTCGTCCGGTTCAAGGTCGGCGAGCAGGTTGCGTATTTCAAAATTTGTCAGATCGGTTAAAAGCTCGTCCTGAATGGTGGGGGAGAGCTCCGAAAAAACCTCAGCCGCGAAGTAGCGCGGCAGGAATCTCACAACGAGGATACGGTGCGCCCCTAAGAGCATATTTATAAAATCCGCGACTTCCGGCGGCGGCCAGGTCGAGAGCGCCTGACGCAATTCAATCCATCTGCGTTTTTCCACAAGCGGCATAACGCCGGCGATCTTGTCGGCGGTGTCGGTGCAGGTGTTGTCGATATTGATATCCATTTTGTCTCGCATATTAAAACAATCTATCAGACGGCATACTGCACGTAAAATAATTTTTGGCACGGTGGGGAAATTGCAAAAAATTTGTTTGCGAGCTTACACGTATACGTGCACCGTATATTACCGAGAAATCACTATCGTCACATAGCCCTGCTCTTTTTGGTTTTCAACCGTCTTTAATCGTTCCTAAACGGCTTTTTTCCCTTCCTTCACGGAGCGGCATCAGAGGGTTAGGCGACACATTTTAAAAAAAGGTTTTAAAAAACACCCTGATTCAAATTGCCGCAATATATATTATATTGGATGAGTCGATGAGTCGGTGTTTTTGTAGAACGACGCTATTTTTTCAAACATAATAAAGGAAACACAGGAAGCATGGAACAAGCTATCTTAACATTGACTAACATGTCACCAATAATTATATATTGTACTTTTGCCGCAACGGCTATTTTTGCCCTAAAAACGGCCTCTAATGCCCTAAAAACGGCGTTTTTTGCACTTGACAAAACTGCCCCCCCCCCCCCCCCCCACCCCCCCCTCCTACCCAACCACCTCCGCACATCACCCCCCCCACCACCCCCCCACC
>JAITUP010000119.1 GCA_031286265.1 Chitinispirillales bacterium
CCTTTTATTTTATTTGTATGGTTTGTTGAGTGAAGGGGGGGTTGTCTTCTTGGGGTTACTTTAAATGTATGGGGGGGGGGGGGGGGCAGTTTTGTCAAGAGGTGAAAACGCCGTTTTTGTGGCGTTGGCGGCTGTTTTCGCGGTGAAAGTAGTCATGTGCGCGAATGTATAGTATATAATTATAAGTGACATACAAGCCAATATTAAGATAGTTTGTTCCATGCTTCCTGTGTTCCTTTATTATGTTTGAAAAAACAGCATCGTTCTACAAAAACACCGACTCGTAAACTCATATAAATATATATTGCGGCAATTTGAATCAGGGTGTTTTTTAAAACCTTTTTTTAAAAAGCATCCTAGCCCTAATGGAAAATCTGGGTTTAATTTCAATAATCATTCATTAATTACTGTCCGATATCTATGCAGTCCCGCGCTTCTTCTGCCACTGACAGGTCTACCCAACACCGCCGCTCTGCCTAAACATCCGCTGTCACCACGGACTCCGCCTATCTGTATTGATGGCAGGTTGCTCCGTTCGCATGATATTTCGAGTTCGCAAATTAGCGGTTCGTTCAGATAGAGTGTGATTAGATTTTGAAGGTGTTTATGGTTATTTTCTCCGGGCAGAAACGAGTGGTATGTTTTATATTCGAGCGGGCCGAGGGATATTCTAAATTTTGAAGCGCAATCAAAGATTTTTGTGCCCATCGTCGCACCCCGGCTCAAGCGTAGGCCGCCGCCGAGCGGTAACCTGTTGGCTACCGGGGCCAAGCGGCCGATATTTTCTTCTATGCGGACGGGAATATTTTTCCACGTTGAACGCAAAAGTAATTTCAGATCCGCCGCGCTTCTTGTTTGGCGTGAAAACGTTCCGAGATGCGGCAACGCATCATTAAAAAAATTGGCTTGACCGGATGGAAACGCCGTCATCAATCCAAATATTTTCTTTGCGGTTTTTCCGGTATCGCTCCACAGCGCGCATTTTTGATGCGCGTCTATCCACAGCGTGTGCAGCCGGTTTTGCATGATCGACAAAAAATCACGATACACCTCGGCATCGGGGCTGTTGCGGGTGATGTAGTCTGAAAATTTTATCGGTAATGGAGACGATGAACCGAGCAGATTCATTATCGGGAAACGCACCGTCGCGTATTTTTCGTTAATACCATTATTACCACACTTTCCGTCATCACTATATCCGCTAATCTCCACCGCGCTCACATCACTTGACGGAAACGCGAGCGACGGGTCAGCTTCGAAGAAAATCCTTGCTTCGTTCGTATCATCATCAATAGAATCACTTAAAATCTCTTTGATGACCTGAATCAACTGTATGATATCGAATGAATAAAATTCATTTTCAAGAATGCTTTTTACATCCCCCATCTCTCCCCTCCTCTGCAGTGCCACACAAAATTTTTACCTGATGCCGGTATCGTAACCACAAGTTTGAGGAATGTATTTATCGATGCCATACCCGATAAGCTTCTGGCTAAAACCGCCCCCAATAAAAAAATGTTTTCTTCCGGTACGCCCACATTGTCGACGGTAATAATCATCTCCGACCCACGCATTACCGCTCTGTCGACCGCCATATCGCATGGTTTGATTGATACCGATTGTATGGATTCTACTTCGGGGCGTTTGTCGCCAAACATTGTCCAGTCATATGCCCGTAAAAAATCTTTCAGCCTCTCAGCGTCGCTGAAACTTAAATGTGTGGCAGACATGTGGGATAAAAAAGTCCATAGATATTTATCATTTTGCGGCGGGTTTACGGAGCGGCTTGGAATTGTTAAATTTGTAAACGTGACAAAATCCGGGAAATCCGGCTTTGCTTTGTACAATAGTCCGCCTTCCGTCAATATTTTCCACGCGAACGCTCCGTTTGTCTGCCACGTTCCTACATGCAGCGTCTCTTGCTTAAGCCACCCGTCTTCAGTTTGGCGGCCATTCATCGACAACATCACACGGCGGCCGTCGTCGAGCTGATGATTAGTCTCGGAATGACACGCGGTACGTACGGAATAAAACCTGTCTCCGCCGTTGCGATCATCGCTGCCGACCTGGCAATATCTCTCATATTCCCTCCGTTCGCCGGTAACACGATCTATTCCGATTACCGATTCAACGCTGTGAATCGCATAGCATTCGGGGCGGACAGCGTCGGAGACGACCTCGTATTCGCTTTTTCTACCATCAACAAGTATCGGCTCCGCATCGCGCCTGAAAACGTTTATTGCCGGAGCGCAGTGCAGTTTGAAAATTTCTTTTGTTAAAAATATTTTACCTGACAATTTTCTGTCAAATCGTATTTCAAGCGATAGGTCTGACACTGACGTATCGTTTAACAAAAAAGAATCGAGGCCATAGATATCGACAAACAAAAATTTTTCAGGATAGACGAAATAATCCCTCAACAGGCTTAACGGGCGGCTGACATTTTGCGATTCCGGGAACAAATCTTCATTTTCGCCAAACCCGCCCTCAATAAACGTATCTCCAACAATTAATTTTTTTGACTGGCCGCAATCGTTTTTCAAAATCACTTCCTCAACATGGCACAAGAGCATTTTTCTTATCAGCAGCGCCGTAGGCAAGTCGTCATTGATAAATATTTTTACCGGCGATAATAACAGAATATCCTGCTTTACGCCCTGCTCGATTTTGAAAGATAGTGTCAATACGTCTTTCCCGCCCGCGTTTGTCGTAACTTCTACTTTGCTGATGGCTATCGGATTCACGCAAACATCCTGTGTCGTAGCAAACTGACAGCTCACACCGGTCCCCGGATCGGTATCGGTAAATATTACCGTCCCTTTCTTTATATTATGCCCGCCTTGCAGCATTCCAGCTCTCGGCCTGAACTCCATAATACAGAGCGGCGCGACAGGGTGAAGCAACTGCGGCCATAGCAGCCCCGTCAATCCCGAAGCAAGAAACGGCAGCGCTTCATCGACTCGTTCGCGTATCCCGGCGCACAGAAACGCGAAACCCTCAAAAAGCGCCTCCATTTTCGGATCACGGTCTTTGCCGGTTTCCAAATTCAAGTGCCGCGCCCGCTGCGGATGCTTCCGCGCGAACCGCGCCCCTTCCTCCTTCAAATAGCGAAGTTCCTCCTCATAATAAACATCACGCATAACGCGTTCCTCCTCTATGACGGCAACGACGGAGCAATGGCGACAAAAACACCGCCACAGCGCGTCATCGCCGCTTCGGGATAATAGAAAGAATGGCGATTTTATGATACAACGCGAGTACGACGCAAGATAAATATGAATAAGGCTGAATATCTATCATTATTAATATAATATATTTTCGAGGCATTATGGTAAAAAAAATATTTTTTCCTTCTCACTTGCCCCCAGAAACGCCAAATACCATATTTAGGGGATGTCTCAAAAAACTTAGCCGGATTGGTGTGTCACCCCCCCGTCCTCAAAAATTTTAAAGGCTTTGATGTTGATTTTAAAAGTTTTAACAACATTTATCATTATCGCATCGTCCATACAACTGTTAGCTGACGATACCACAGCCACCGCGGCGACTACTTTTTACCTGCATCCCAAAATGACCGTAGAATCAATCGACACCCTCGTCGCGCGCCTATCGACCGATTCGACATCCGCGTTTGCCAAACCTGCCGGAATGATAACAAGTGATGAAGATCACGGCAATGTCAACATATCGGGGTACAAATCGTTTGGAGTATCAATCGGACAGCTCGGTGAGGTGAATTTAGAGCAGGGGCTTGAGGCGCTGATTGAGGGGGAGATCAGGCCTGGGACGACGCTGCGGGCGCAACTTAGCGATCAGGGGTCGTCGCTTGATGGATCGACGCGGGAGATCAGTGATTTTGATATGATGTTTATTGAGCTGATTGACAAGAATTTTACCGTTACCGCCGGAGACTTGCTCATGAGCTGGCCGGAGGGCGGAATATTATCGGGCCAAAAGAAAATAGTGGGGCTCTCGGCGGCGGTGAGGCCGAAAGGGATATCGGTAAACATGTTTGGGTCGTTTTCCGGCGGTAATCACACCGTGCAAAATATTCGAGGGCAGGAAGGAGTACAGGGGCCTTATTATTTGACTGGAAAAGGCGAAGCCGGAATCATCACGCCAATCGATGGGACGGTGAGGGTGCGAAGAAATGGAAGAGAACTTGAGGAAGGAATTAACGAAGATTTCACTGTTGACTATGACATTGGGGCGATAACATTTAATCCTCGGGTTCTCATTAGCCAAGATGATTTCATCAGGGTTGAATATGAGTATAAATCGTTTGATTATCGTAGAACATTTGCCGGCGGCGGGATGTCGTATCAGGTGAGGGACAGTGTTTTTACGATACGCGGAATTTTATGGAGCGAGAGCGACGATAAAAATCATCCCATCGAAATGCAACTGAGCGATCGAGAAAGAGAAATATTGAGAAACAGCGGAAACAGACCGGCCTATGCCACGTCAACCGCAAGGCCTGTGCATCCGCTCGACGTTGCGCGGATGAGCGTTTTTCATCCGCTTTATAAAAAAGTATTCGATGACAACGCGCAAGATACGATCCTCGTTTACACGCCCTATGATCCATTGCGCCCAGAAGACATCAGAGGTTTTTACACCGCCCATTTCACTCCCATACAAACCGGAGCCGTAGGCGCGGATTATATTATTGACAATACCGTTCAGCGCGGTCAATTTGTCTATAAATATGTTGGCGCGGGACAAGGCGATCATACACTCCTTGCGCCCATCACCGCGCCGATGAGAGAAAGCGCCGGGGAAATCGGCTTACGGCTAAAATTGCCGCATGTCAGAGCATCACTCGATATGGTAGGCAAGGAAACGGATCGCAATTTATTTTCGAATATCGACGGTACCGATTTATCATCGGCGATAAGATTTAAACTAAACGCGGGAGAGAGGCGCCTCGATCAACGGACGATCTGGGCTGATGTTGATTATCGGTTCCGTTCGCGAGGTTTCACAAACGAAGTTTTTACAGCGGACGAACGGCGCGAAGGATGGGGCGCAGACGATATTGCTGATGGATCGGACGGTCATCAATTCCAATCGTGGGAGTCAACTGTCGGGGGAACATTTGTTAGAGGCGCGGCCCTTAGCATTGGCGCAGGACAGGCATTTATAGATTCGCTTGCCGAAACGGAAAAAATCACCGCGGACGCACAGCTGCGTTTCGCGGGGGAAAAATACGGATTGGATTTCGGCGCCTCGATTTTCAGGCATCATCTCTCCAACATCGATATCAGCCATCGCAGATACGGCAAATTCACCGCGCGTCCGATAAAATCAATAGAGTATTTTGTCGACTACAGAGACGAATGGCGAATTGACACAACTGGCATCGGCGGCGGGCATCTCTCGGGGACGGTTGAAGCGGCATATATCCCGGCAAACTTACGGCAAAATTTTAACTTTACACAATATCGACGCGGTGAAAATTTCCCCGGATCAATCGATACGGGTTTCGCGTTCACGTGGAATCAGTCCGTAGCGTTTTCCCCGGCGCGTATGTGGCAACTGACGGGCGACAGCCGATGGCGGTATGTGAAAATCTATAATCAAAGCGCTGCGTCAACTTTCCTTCTGTCGACCGTCAGCGAAATAGAGCAGACTGGAAGCGGATTTGCATCGCGCCAAGAATACCGCATCAATCAGGAACTCGCGTCACGATTTGAACAAAAAATGTTTTATATCGGCAAAGGCCTCGGTACGCACGCGTTTGATTCGACCGCCGGTGAATTTCGACCCGCGATAAACGGTGACCACATCGTACAGGAAATCGCAATTTACGACAACACTTCGTCGGCTACAGTACGCAAAACAACGCTCAGCGGCGATTGGTATTTCCGACCCACAAAAACAATCAGCGGCATCCTTAACGATATAACATGGAGCGGCATACTGTCATTAGAAGAACACGTAGACTCACGACACGGCAGCGTCGTTTCATACATCCCTGGAATGCTGTCTTTTTGGCCATCCGATAACAACAACGCAGACGAATCATCATCACCGCTATCACCGCACCCGAATTTTTCCGATTTGTCATACCGTCAAAACATAGAGCACAGAGCATCGGGAAGCCCGTGGAAATCACAGCTCTATTTTTTGCCCGGGTTACGGATTATCCGCGGCTACAAGGAACCAATGTTTCAAGCCGGCCTGTTAGTCGAAAGAAAAAAGAACCGGCTAACGCTAAGCGCTTCACCAAAATACCTCACCGTTAGCAGAGAAGACCTGCCGAATGCCAACACTCAAAGCAGCCATCGGCACAACTTTGATCTGACGGACATCGGTATAGAATTTATCCAAAGTATCGACCTTGGAAATACATTTGAATTTTACATCCGCGAAAGAGCCGGAAGGATTTACGACAACGATCCCAATCGCATTTTATCGGTACCTATCGACAGCAGTTTCTATCTGCAAATCCGCCCCGGCATAATCCACCGTCCCGCCCGCGGCGGCCTCACCGAGCTTTCCTACACATTTTCCTACGTCCCCTGGCCCGGCGATCTCGACTTCCGCATGGCCGGCGGACAACAACGCGGCACAAGCCACATAATCGCATTCTTAAGCGACATCAACGCCGGAAAATATTTCAACTTCTCTGGAATGTACCGCGGCGAATTGACCTACGCACGGATGACGCATGTGCTTTCACTTCAGGCAAAACTGTTTTTGTAGGTCACTGCTGTCTCATAAAATTTTACCGTTTTTTTAAAAAACCCTTTTTTAAAACCTTTTTTTTTAAAATGTGTCGCCTCACCCCCTGATACCGCTCCGTAATGTTTGGGACAACAAAGGGTCGTTTGAGTGGAGGGGGCGATGTTCATTCTTGCGGGTTTGGGGTGCGGTGGTTTTTTTAAACTCTTACTCCGCTCATGTTAGGTAGTCTATTTTGATTTTTTTGAATATATTTTTTGTTTTTTCTGTTATTTCTGCTTTGTACCATATTTCTTTTATTTTCAGTTTACATATTGCTTTTGACATT
>JAITUP010000133.1 GCA_031286265.1 Chitinispirillales bacterium
CCGCTTATGGGGGACCGCAGGGGGGCTATCGTATCGGGGCGTTACGGGGCAGAGCCCCGTCACCAAAAAACAAAGCCAAACTCAATAGATAATTGAGGTTAATTACCGCCGGGTTAATAAATTCTATTCTTACTATCTAATATTTCCCAACGGCATCCTTACCGATGTCACCCCCGGTTTTCTGATTTCTACGAAATACATCCCTGTAGCCATGTTTCTTGTTGTTATGTTTAATATGCCGTTTTCCGGTACGATTGCCCTTTGCGTTACTCTGCCGCGTATGTCAATTACCGTGGCGGTTGCCCCGGCCATATTTTGCGGCAGGGTTATGCGGTAGGCATTGCCCACTTTTTTTATTGAGTGCCTGGCTTGCGGCGCGGTGCGGTGAGCTATGCCGACGACCGGCGGCTCTATGTATTCGGGCGGTTCCGTGTAGCTGTAGAAACCCGATACGTCCCCTGTGAGATACATTCGATCCATAAGAATCGCACCGGTGGCTCCGTCCGCTTCCTGCACCTGAAAGATTATGCCCGTCATCGTCTGTAACGTGGTATTAAGATCTTTACCGCTGCCGTTATGACGCTGGGTAAACCCGCTTATCGGCATTCTGAATTCCTGTTGCGTAGAGGTTAGTGTGATGTTCGTCGCGAAAAGCTGGAATTCGGCCGGGAAATTAAAATCCGTCGAAAATAACTGCACCTCGACATCTAACGTACCGCTCGGAACACGCGCCACGATGATCAACGTGTCTATGCCGCGCAGATCCATCGCGCCGCCCGTAGATGTCCGGCAATTCCATTCGAGCGCGGCAAAGGGATCAAAACCAAGCCCGCCTCTCGACAGCTCAAAATTCCATCGTAGCCAATTGCTCCCGCCAATTTCTTCAAAAGCGAAATTCCCTGTGGATGCCCCGCCCTGACTATTATCGGTAAACGTCGTCCACTCGTTGCCTATATTAGGAACAAGGTCTCCATCGGAAAAATCGTCCACAAGCAGCCGGTGCCCCACCATGAAACTTTCGGCGTATGGCCTGCCAAGCCATATTTTGTCGTCGATATACGGCATGGGTAGATTGGGAGCGTCTATGGTTAGCGTATAAAAACCCTGCGGCATATACTCGCGCGCGTTCGACAAACCATACCATTCTATACTGACGGTATCCGAATTCTCGCTAAACGTTACCGTCGCCCCGGTACTGTCATTCTTGAGCGTAGCCGTCCAGCGGACGCCGCGGGTAAACGACGCGGATACGCGCAGAGGCGCCTGGCTCGCGTCTATATCCTTACTGCTGACAACCGGAGGCGACCTCCAGCCAAGAGGCGTACCGTCCGGTATACCGTCTTTCAGATCCTCCCAAACGTTTACGGTGGCCCCCGCGAGCAGCGCCGCGCCGAACCATGCCAAAAATTGGTCAAAGTATGTTTCATTGCGCAGCGTGTCTTCAGGTACCAATGTGGGGACGCCGTCGATAGTAATCATCCTCCCGCCTTCCGGGGTCGGATCGACAGCGTTGCCCCAGTAGTAGCTGCCCTCGTAGAAAGATATGAGACGCTCGCTGTATCTTTCGGATAACCCGACGTTCCCCGTACCAATCGCCGCCGATGCCCACATGCCGGCGGTCAGGTGGCTATGCTCGCGGCGCGACCGCGGGATGGTTCCTCCGGCTAATCTCTCAATATCGTTTGGCGGGAGAAGGTCTCCGTTCATCTCGAAGAAATTTGCCGCCTCCGGCCCAAAAATCCCGCCGCGTACACGCAAGGTGTCCTCTATAAAAGCGACCGCGTTGTCGAGGAAAACCTTGGCCCTTGGCTCGCCATACCACAAATAGTCTTTTGCAAGCCGCCAATAAACGCGGATGGCGTCTCTGTACATTGCGTCGCCGGCGCGATAGGCATTGTAACCGGCGCCGCCGGTAGTTCCGCCGGTAGAAGTGCACCAATCGGGAAGTAATCCACGGGAATATCCCGGCGATCTTTCAATCAAATCGTAGGACCTGTTTACGAGCGCAAGCCAAGTCGATGCGTGCGCCGGTTCAAATTCAGCAAAAATACGGTAGAACGCGGGCGCGAAATAGCCGGGATTGATTATGTCTCTATCGTCAGCCCCACCCCACTGACCGGGCCTGAGGAAACCGTTCCGATCAATCATCGTAGTCCTGACAGTCTGTAGAATGGAGCGCGCGCGCTGCTCGTATGTCGCGCCACGCATGCTTGTGAACGGTTGCCATATCCCTTCCCTGACAAGCGCATGGGCAAAAATCAACAATAACGCGATGTCCTGATCGGCATCGGAGGCGGGGCCGTTGGGATGAGCGCTTTCGCCGGGGCCGCCCTGCTCATTTCTATGCCAGTTATAGAACCCGCCGAAGCCACTCCACATGTGCTGCTCGCCCGCGTTCCATATACTGTTGAAATACTCCTGATCGTTCATGTAAAGCGCCAAGAACATCCCGTAGCTAATTCCCTCGCTAACGGCGTCACCCGGGAACTCCGACTTTGGGCGGTGAACCATTTTCCCGGCAAAAGGACGGACATTACGATCCTTCACGCCCTCCCAAGTCCTAACCAACACGGTGTCCCAGGGAACCACCTGTCCAATCGCCGACACAAACGGATCCGCCACCCTCGGCAACCCGGATACGTGCGGATACGGTAAAAGTTGTGCAACTGCGGTTGCCGCGACTATGAGCGGCAATACGACGGCGGTTCTAACTAAAGACCTGAGAGGCATTGGCTGGCCCTCCTATTTCATGTTTGATTAAGAAAACCCGTATCCTGAAAACCGGATACGGGGAGTTACAGTTAGGTAATCCATACAAGAAAATTTCTATCTGCGCGGTCTGGTCATGCTTGTTACGTTATCGCGCATTCCGAACCACATACCGCCGGCCGGGTCTACAAACAGCGAATGCACCTCGGTCGCCTGTATTCCGAGCAGACTCGGTTGGGATGTCCACTCTTCGCCGTTGAAGCGCATAAGGGGCTCTCTACCGGTTGAGCCAAACCATACCCTGCGAGTGGTAAGGTCGTATGCGATGGACGTAATGCCCGGAATCTCGACCATGAACTGAGTCCACCTGCCGTTTTCATACTTATTGACGCTACCCGCCCCGACCGCCGCCCAAATTGTTTCCGATTGGGGCTCCGCGGTGAGAATTCTCACGTTGTTGGAACTCAAATTTTGACCTTCATCACCCCTCATATTAAAGACCTTGAACGCCGTACCGTCATACGCGCCAATGCCTCTGTCGGTACCTATGAACGCCCGGCCGCCCGGCGTTATGGCTATCGCCTGCACCTTGTTTGACGGCAGCCCCTGCTCTGTCGTGAACTGCGTCCACGTTCCGCTGCGTAACCGCGCCGCGCCGTTCTCCGTGCCGACCCACACGTCGCCGTTCCCGCCCACGCCCACCGCCGTAACCGCGCCCGCGGGGAGACCGTGCTCGGCGGTGTATGACGTAAAGTTGTTACCGGCACGCACCGCTACACCCTCCGAACCGCCAATCCATATCCGTCCGTCGGGAGCAAGCACAATGCCCGTGATTCCCGCGGCGGAAATATCACCCATCCGCGAGTGCGATTGGGTGTTTTGAGAGTTTAGAGGCTGCATGAAAAGCTCCGAAGGGCCGGCGAACCAAAGCGAATTTTGGTGGACGGTAAACGCCCTGACCGGCGCATTGGACGGATAAGTCGTGAGTACGGGGGGAACCTCAAAACTCACCGAATCGGCCCTCTGGGCATAACCGGCAGAAGCCGCCAAACCAAGCGCCAAAGTGGCGGCCAAGATAACACGTTTGATTTTTAACATGACGAAATCCTCCTCAATTTATTGTTTTATGGTATACGGTAAACCGCTTTTATCCGATAATACGGGTATTACAGACTAATATAATATGGTTTTACGTGAAATATCGAAAAAAAGAAAAAACTTTAAATTCAAAACCTCTTTGGGGGCGCAACTTCTCACTTATCTCATTAATCGTATACATAAATTACCGATACGCCTCCAATCATGTTCAAAAAATACTCCTAACGCGACTTAAACCTAAATTCCGCAGTTGGAGATTGTTGTTTACGTAGATCAATGCATAGATTCAATGGTTTTGTATGTTTTTTACCTCTGATATCTTTTCACCCATTGGATGAAGATAAATAATGGTAAAAAAGTGGGTTAACTTATTGATTTTACTCACTAAAGCGCACCATAAATAAATTTCAACTGCGGTTT
>JAITUP010000195.1 GCA_031286265.1 Chitinispirillales bacterium
CCCGTCATTGCGGGCTTGACCCGCAACTTGTTTATCTCGCCGTAAGGCAATCCCCAACGACAAGATTACATAGGGAGATTGCGGGTCAAGCCCGCAATGACGGATTTTGAGACAGCCCCACCCTAAAACCCATATGCTAAAATCAACTTGTTTATCTCGCCGTAAGGCAATCTATCGGCTTATAACTCGAGTATTTGGCGAATAGTTTGGCTTCGCCGCGATAAACACGGTGCTTCGCTTCGCTCGCAATGACGGTGTTACTGGCTTTTTGAGACAACTTCTCAAGCCTAATGGAAAATTTGGGTTAAAAAAAGGGTTTTAAAAAAAAACGGGAAAATCTTATGAAACGGCAGTGATTAAAAAAAAGATTCGTTCACCGAGGCATTATTTCCAAAACCAAACTGACCGACGACAATTTCCCGTCGCGAAGAATTTGCATGGTTATTGTATCACCGGCGAAAAAGTCTAAGAACAGGCCGTCGAGATCCGCGCTGCTGTGGATTGTTTTGTCGTTTATTTTGCTTATTATGTCTCCCGGTTTAAGGCCGGCGGCATCTCCCGGGCTTTGCTGCATCGTGTTGACTATGGTCACGCCGCTATGGTTCAGGGCCGAGGTCGCGGACATGGCGATGTCTCTCACCACTATCCCCGTCCACACCTGCCGTCTGTATCCGTATGTCAAAAGTTCTTCCGCCACGCGGCGCGCGCGGTTTATCGGAATCGCGAAACCTATCCCTACCGAGCCTGTGTTTGCGCCGCTTCCGGTGAAGATGAATGAATTTATGCCTATCACTTCGCCCAATGTGTTGACAAGCGGGCCGCCGGAGTTGCCCGGGTTGATAGGCGCGTCTGTTTGAATCATGCCTTGATAGTAGATGCCTTTTGACGGCGCGAAGTTGCGGTTGAGAGCGCTTATGACGCCGACCGTTACCGTGGGGCGCGCGTCGTTTATAAAGGTTAGAAAAGGATTGCCGAGCGCTATGCTCCACTCCCCTATCAAGCAATCGTCGGAGTTGCCGAACCGTACGGGTTTGTATCTGCCGCCCGGCGCCGCCGCCGATACTACCGCGAGATCGGATTTTTCATCGACGCCCACAATTCTGCCCTCCGCGCGGAAGCCGTCCTGAAAGTTGACGAAAAGCTGGGACGCGTTTCTGACTACGTGATAGTTTGTGAGAATCATGCCCTCTTCGTTTATGACAAACCCCGAACCGATATTTTCAATTTTGCGATACATGGGCGGCCTCAAATCGGGGGCGAAAAAGAAATCGAAAAAATTGTCGGCGGCGGGTCGGCGCACCACCTGTATCTGGGTAACGACAATACCGACCACACTCGGCGCGACGTTGCGCGTAGCCCGCACGATAGCGTTTTCACGGGAGTCCATTATTGATTCGGCCGTGATTCTGTCGACAGAAGCCGGATACCTTGTTGTTTTTTTCTTTTTCGCGTCGTTGGTAAAGGAGTCGGCGACCTTGCGGAACTCCGCCGCATAGAAGCTGTGGATCACTTCGCCGCCGATGAAAAAGCCCACGGCGGCGGCGGCGACGCATATCAGCATAACGGGAATAACGGCGCGAGTTTTATCCGCCATAAAAAACTTCCTCCAAGACAAGCCCGCAAGCAGGCGCGGTTTCACCGGCGCGTTTTCTGTCTTTAGACTCGATAATCGCGTCTAATGTATCGCTTAGCCGGCCGCGGCCTATATCGACCAGCGTACCCACGAGCGAACGCACCATTTTGTATATGAACCTGTTAGCCTCAATCGTAAAAATAACCGTGTCGCCATTAATAGACAAATCCGCAAAACGTATGTCGCACATCATGCTCTTTGAATCTGCGCGCGATGAACAAAACGCGGTGAAATCACGCGGGCCGCTCAAGCATTCCATCTCGCCGCCAACACGGCCCCAGTCAACGGGGAACAAAATCATCCAAGCCTTCTCGCAGCTCAGCGGGGTCTTCCTGGTTGTAATATAATATTTGTAGCGGCGTGACGACGCTGAAAATCGCGCGTGAAAATCCGGAGCGACCGGAACCATACCGTAGACAGCGATATCGCGAGGCAAAAGCGCGTTGAGAGACGCGGTTAAACGATGCGTATCGACGCCGTCGGCATCGACGCCCGCGGGGATATCGAAGTGCGCTCCCTGCGCTCTTGCGTGTACGCCCGCATCGGTACGGCCGGCGCCGACAATAGCGCACGGAGCGCGAAGGACGACAGTTAGCGCTTCCTCTATTAACTGCTGGACGCTGATGCGGTTGGGCTGGTTTTGCCAGCCGCCGAAACGGGCGCCGTTGTACTCTATGCGGAAGAAATATCTCATTGCGGCACGGTGCCTTTCAACAACCCACCATAAATGCATTGCGTTAATGTTTCGGGGCGCCGATTACCGAGGGAATGGGGTGACCGAGGGGACTTGAACCCCCAACAACTGGAACCACAATCCAGTGCTCTAACCAATTGAACTACGGCCACCATGTAGGTACAATATAATACATTTCAATTCAAAATGCAATTTTTTTTTTGCGTGGCGTTTACGGTATTTTTTTACTTTTCAAGCCTGATATCCCCCCACGTCCCCGGGATATCGCGCCTTGCCCCCGCCGGATAGTTCGCGGGCTGCCCTGCGCGCCCTCCTACGAAAACGGCAAAACCGAGGCCGCGCTCGTCGAAAGGCTGGATGCCCATTTCGTGCCAGAATATTTTTACCAGGTTCGCGCTTTCACCCTTCATGAATGAAAAGGCGGCGCCGCCGCCCCAAGGAACGCTTTTGTATCCGATCGCTCCGCTGACCGATCTTTCGTAGCGCAGGAGGCTAACGACGCTACTTGCGGCATCGTATACCACAAATCTGTCGGCCCAGGCCAAAAACGCATTTTTGCCGCATCTCAAATCGAGAGCGAACTCCACTTCCGTCACACCGCTTGGAGGAGAGGGCAGGTTGATAAAGAAAGCCTCGGTGTTCCAGCCCACGGCGACCCTCATCCCTCCCACCTCAAATCCGGTAGCCTCGGTGAACGCTGCCGCCGCCTCCTCCATTGATGCGCCGTCCGCAATTCTTACGGCTGACAGCGGGGGATACGCGGGAATCCATTTGCCGCCGATGGCCTCGCCGCTAAGCTTCGCGATGCCTATCGGTTTTATTGAACCCCTGAGGTCGGACCCGGGGATGCTCCACATGATGCTCATGAAGTCGGTGCCGCCGAGAGGGATATCGTTTGCTCTCACTCTGCCCAAAAAGACTTCGGCGCCGAGGTCGGCCGCTTTCACGTTTTGGGTAAACAGGGTAGTCTCGCGTCCGCGGGAAGACCTCACGACCCTGAAATCGACGCTGCCTCTCGGTAGTATTGAGGTATCGGCCTGAAAGGAGACGACGACCGAGTCTGTCCTGAGCGTGGCCCAGGGTTCCGGAGAAGTGATAACGACACCCTGCGCGGATAAACCGGCAGGCAGAATCAGCAGTAGCGCCATGGTGGCGGCAAACGCAATTTTCATTGTGTTTTTCCTTATAAATTGTGATTTTTTTACACTATACTCAGTCCACTTTAAAATGGTATCCGCGCTGTCCGGCGACATCACGGAATAACGTGCAGTCGTCGGGCGATACAGGTACCATTTTAAAGTGGAACTACTATAAAACAACATTATAACGGGGGCGGCGTTTCCGGCCCGCCCCCTGTTTAATTGACAGCTCTACGGTTTAAGCCGCCGGCCCGCCGATCCACTTGTCAAATTCACCCATGATGGAATCGTACGTATCCCTCGTGAGCTGCGGCAGCTTATCGAAACCGCCGAACAGGCCGGCGACGTAATCAAAGCCCGCCTGTACGCCGCTTCTCAGGTTTTCGATTGTTTTTTCATCGGCGCCGGCGCCGGCTAACGCCTGCGCGAATTCCATTATCCGTTCGGTCGTTTTTCTGACGCCGAAGTAGCCGTCTTCACCGGTTAGCTCCTCTGCCCTAGCCTGTGTCGCCGCGTCTACACGGAAGTTATCGTAATTTCCCTGGTTGGCCGCCATTGCCCAGAAAGCCTGGCCGTTTTGACCCGTGGCTCCGCCGATCAGGCTTTCGACCATGCTGCGCATTGAGGCGTGCCGCGCCTCGGCCATGTTCCACAGCCGCTGCATTGTGGCCTCTTTGGAGTATACGCCGCCCGCGGGCGCGTCCGCTCCGGCGGTATACTGGTCGCTCGCCGCCGCTCCGGCAGCCTCGGCGGCCGCGCCGGCGCCGCCTGCGTGTTTGGATTGCAAGTTCTGATAATAGGCCTGTGTGGCCCCAGAACCGGTAACTTTTCCTGTATTGAAGCTCATAAGAGCCTCCTTTCTTGGTATGGATGTATGGAGGTGGCATATAATACGATGTATTTACGTATATCGGCGCAAAATCAGAAAAACTTTAGCGTTTTTTTGATATTTTTCGCGCCGCCGCCCCGCCTCATCCGCGCTTTTTCATCATATCGGCAATTAGCGACCTGTTGGGCACTATATAATCTATAACCGACAACAGCGTATAAATCGCTGTTACGAGCATTATCCAAAAGCCGGGGGGCCGCCCCCAGATAGCATTCGGGATCCACTCGCCAATCACACTCTGTTCCGCCCAAACCACTCCGAGCACGGCAAATGTCGCCACGCCCTGCAAAACAGCCTTGATCTTACCGGACACCCGCGCCGCAAGAACGACGCCGCTCGATGCGCATACAATACGCAAAAGCTGCATAAACGCGTCACGGTAGAAAAATATCAGATACATCCATAGCGGGATAATACCCACAATCATGAACGATATAAACACCGTCTGCCGCGAGACGCTGTCGGCGATCGGGTCAAAAACCTTGCCGAAATCGGTAACTTCGCCCCGCGCCCGCGCAACTGTGCCGTCAAGCAAGTCCGACAACTCTATCAGCACGGCCAACGCGAGGCATATATATATCCATCCACCATCATCACAGTCAAGTGTCCTGTAGCCCCGGATAAACACATACGCGAATATCGGAGCCACGGCCACACGCGAAGCGGTAATCAATGTAGCAATGTTCATTATACTCAATATAACGCCGGTGCGTTCATCAATGCAAATAATATTTAAAAAATTAGCTATAAAAAATCCGACCGTATATTATATTCCCGTACATAAACCCCTAAAAAGAAAGGTATTGTTATGAAGATTTCTCTACTTAACAAAACGCGTCGTTTGTGTCTCTATGCGGTTATTCCGGTACTTCTCGCGTCGTCTAACGTTTTCAGCCAGACGATTGAGAGCGATATTTTAAGACTGCTCGAGCTTTCGGGCGGCGCTGAAATGGCGAATCAAATGGTTGACGCCCTCACTCAGCAATTTCAGCAGCTACTCCCGACGGCAATGCCCGCTACGTTTTGGGACGGCATTAAGGCAAAGGTGAATAGCGGTGAGTTTTTGCAGCTGTCTATCCCTGTGTATAAAAAATACTATACGCATGACGAGATAAAAGAACTCATAAAATTCTATGAAACCCCAATAGGGCGCAAAATGGCCCAAGTTTCGCCCGCTATGGCTCAGGAAATGATGGTTATCGGTCAGAGATGGGGAGAAAAAGTGGGAGCGGAGTTGATGAATGAAATAATGAGATCGGGAGGCGGCCGGTAAAAATTCTTGGGAACGATAGAATGACGAAGGGATTTCGGTTATGAAAAAATTACCGACCGGTTTGCAGGTGTTTGAACACATCCGTACTTCGGGCGCTGTGTATGTTGATAAAACGGACATGATTTACAACATCGTATCCGATGCCAGAAGGCAATTTTTCATCTCCCGTCCGCGCCGTTTCGGCAAGACGCTTCTGTGCTGGACGCTCAATGCGTTGTTTAGCGGGAGGAAAGAGCTGTTTGAGGGGCTGGCGATTGCGAAGACCGACTGGGCTTGGGAGCGCTATCCAGTTGTCCATTTAGACATGAGCAGGGTGACTACCGACGAGGGGGTCGTCGATGTCAGGCGGTCGTTAGTTTTTCAAATGAAATGTATCGCCGGCGAACACGAGATTAGTCTTGACAATGAAATGGGAGCCGGGGAAATGCTAACGAAAATAATCATTGAAGTCTCCCAAAAACACGGCAAACCAACGGTTTTGATCATTGACGAATACGATAAGCCGTTTTTGGATTTTTACAACAAGCCGCCGATGGCCGAGGAAATTCGCGGCATAATGAGGAGTTGCTATTCCCAACTGAAAGCAAACGAATCACACCTGAGATTTCTGTTCATGACGGGAATCTCCAAATTCACCAAGGCCGGCGTTTTTTCGACCCTCAACAACCTGAACGATCTGTCGCTTGAGGAAGATTACGGGGCGCTACTTGGGTATACCGAAGAGGAGCTTACCGGATATTTCAGCGAACATCTTGAAGTCGCGGCGAAGAAACAAAATATGCCGGTTGCCGAGCTTGTTGAAAAAGTGCGGGCATTCTACAATGGATATTGTTTCGACGGTGAGCAGAAAGTATACTGCCCCTTTTCGGTACTTAGTTTTTTGCAAAGCCGCCAATTTCTGAATTTTTGGATACACAGCGGGGGCGCGAAAGTGATAGCCGACTACATGAAAGACAGGAGTCTTACGGTTGAGCAGTTCAGAGGGATGCAGGTTTCGAGGGATTTTGCGAGCAGCCCAGGTGAAATTGAAACCGCCTCGCCGCAGAGTTTTTTCTATCAGGCTGGATATCTAACGCTTAGAGAGGGAATTTCCGACGATTTTTCGCTTGATTATCCCAACATTGAAGTGCTCAATTCCATGTCAGAATTAGTCTGCAAAAACATGGTGCAGCCCGGAAATGATTTTGTTGATTTGCGTAGCCCGCTTTTGATTGCGCTCTGCGACAAAGACACTGAACTTCTCATTGAGACGCTCAACCGCCTTCTTTCCGGTATCCCCTATAATGATTACACCGACGCGGCAAAACAGGGGATGCAACAGAAGAACTTGAAAATCACCACGCAGGAGTGGCTCTACCGTTCCACAATCCTCGCGTTCCTGCGCGGATGTGGCGTATTGGCGTTTGGCGAGATGCACAATAGCCAAGGGCGCTCCGATATGCTGGTGATACACAAAAACATACCCTGGATAATCGAAATAAAAGTGGCCAAAGATGATGACAGCGCAGCAAAAGCACAGGAGGCAATGAAGCAAATCAACGATAGGCAGTATGACGCTCCGTACCAAAACGCCAAAAAAGTAGCAATCGCGATAGACGATAAGGCACGGCAGATTGAAGAATGGATTGTTTTGTAGGGACGATCAAAAAAACTTTTTTTTATATTGACACCGCTTTGCCCATGAATTATTTTTAACCGCAGATTGGTAGAGTTCACCCCCCACAGGGCGCCTGTGCCGGGAAACGCGGCGATTGGGGCCTTGGCATTGACAGATGGAAGCTTGATGAAACCGCAAAATGCGCCAAAAACGTATCACCATCACGACATAAGGGGCGTATATTTTCTTTTTTTTGATGTAGAATCGCCTTTCGTCTCACTTTATCCGGGGGAGGAGGCGCTCCTTTGCCCTTGATCCCCGGGTTTGATAATGAGTTGTACCTCGCGCGGCAGGCAGCGGTCATTGCCGAGCGGGTCGGGCGGTTTCAAAATAAGCTGTATCTTGAGTTCGGCGGCAAGCTCCTATATGACTTCCACGCCGCCAGAACGCTCCCCGGATATGATCCCAATGTAAAAATGAGGCTTCTGCAAAAGCTCAAGGCCGATGCCGAGATAATTTTATGTATATACGCCGGCGACATCGAACGGCGCAAAATCAGAGCGGATTTCGGGATTACCTACGATTCCGACGCGCTAAAAATGATAGACGATCTCGGCGAATGGGGGCTTGAAGTGGGGGCGGTGATAATCTCCCGATACACCGACGAGCAGGCCGCGGCGCGGGCGTTCAAGAGCAGGCTCGAGCGGCGGGGGGTAAACGTATATACGCACGGATTCACCAAGGGATACCCGACGGACGTAGCGATGATCGTCTCCGAAGAAGGATACGGGGCGAATCAGTATATCCCAACCAAAAAGCCCATTGTCGTAGTGACCGGGCCGGGGCCGGGGAGCGGAAAACTCGCCACCTGCCTGTCGCAGCTTTATCACGATTATAAAAACGGATTGCAGTCGGGATACGCGAAATTCGAGACATTTCCGGTATGGGATTTACCGCTCAAGCATGAGGTAAACGTCGCCTACGAGACCGCCACGGCCGATCTTAAAGATGTGAGCGTGATTGATCACTTCCATCTTGAAGCTTACGATAAGAAGACGGTCAATTATAATAGAGACGTAGAGGCTTTCCCAATCATCAAACGGATTGTAGAGAAGATTACCGGCGGCGATTCGTTTTACAAATCGCCTACCGATATGGGCGTGAACCAAATTTCACACGGCATTGTTGACAACGAAGTCGTCCGTGAGGCGGCGCGTCAGGAAATTTTACGGCGATTTTTCAGATATTCATGCGAATACGCGATGGGGATCGCCGAAAAAGAGGCCTTGCAGCGGGTGAAACTGCTTGTCCAAGAGGTTGGGATAACGCCCGAAGACAGGCGCGTGGTGTTGCCGGCGCGAGAGGCCGCGGAACGGGCCAAAGAAAAGGGCAAGGGCAACGCCGGGATGTTTTGCGGGGCGGCGATAGAGCTTAAGGACGGCAGAATTATCACCGGCTGCAACTCGCCGCTCATGCACGCGGCATCGAGCTTGGTGCTAAATGCCGCAAAGACGCTTGCCGGGATTCCCGACGAAATGCACCTGTTGCCGCCAAACATCACCGAGTCCATCGGGCGGTTGAAAAGCGAGATATTACACGACAAGAAAGTCAGCCTCGCTCTTAACGAAACGCTGATTGCGCTTGGTATCAGCGCGATTTCCAATCCGGCGGCCGATATGGCGCTCAAAAAATTAAAGGAATTGAAAAATTGCGAGGTACATATAACGCACATCCCCACGCCGGGCGATGAGGCGGGGTTGCGGAAGCTTGGGGTCAACTTGACGAGCGACCCGGATTTTTCATCAAAATCGTTGTTTGTTACATAAATAAAGGGAGCAGTGTTGCATGGGTGGTTTTTTTGGGGTAATTTCCGACAACTCTGAAAAGTGCGTAACGCACTTGTTCTACGGTACCGATTACCACTGCCATCTCGGCATGCGCCGCGGCGGCCTCGCCACGGCAAACGGCGCCCGCTTCTCGCGGGTGATACACGATATATCCAACACACAGTTCAGAAGCAAGTTCGATGCCGATCTTCAAAAAATCAAGGGCAAGGCGGGAATCGGGGTAATCAGCAACTTTGAAGATCAGCCGCTTATTATCAGCTCACACCTTGGGACGTATGCCATAGTGACCGTGGGGGCGATAAGGAACGCCGCGCAATTAGCCAACAAGGCCCGCAAGCGCATGACGCACTTTTCGGAAATGAGCGGCAGGGGCTTGAACCCCACGGAGTTGACCGCCGCGCTCATCAATCAGGGCGAAACTTTTGAAGACGGTATGCGCACCGCGCGGGAGCAGATTGACGGATCGATGTCTATGCTCATCCTCACGCCAAAAGGAGTTTACGCGATGAGGGACATTTTGGGCAGAACGCCTGTGATTGTTGGTAAGGGCGAGCACGGTTATGCGGTGACTATGGAGACCTGCGCGTTCTACAATTTGGGCTACGAGGTGGAAAAGGAACTCGGCCCGGGCGAAGTGGTGTTCATATCGCACGACGGAATAGAACAGCGCGTGCCACCGGGCGAGCGTATGCAGATATGCTCGTTTTTATGGATATACTACGGTTTTCCGGCATCCGACTACGAGGGTATAAATGTTGAACATTCCCGCTACCGCAGCGGCGCGAAGCTCGCCGTCAGAGATAACGTGGAGGTTGATTTTGCCGCGGGGATCCCCGACTCGGGCATCGCTCACGCGCTCGGATACGCGCAGAAAAAAAAGATCCCATACAGCCGGCCGTTCGTAAAATATACGCCGACGTGGGCAAGGTCGTTCCAGCCGCTCGATAAGGCGAGACGGGAACTTGTGGCTAAAATGAAACTGATACCCGTACAGCGGTTGATAAAAGATAAGAGGATAATGTTTTGCGATGATTCGATAGTCCGAGGTACGCAGCTCAAGGATACGCTGCAAAGAATTTATGCTTATGGCGCAAAAGAGATTCACATGCGCCTCGCGTGCCCGCCTCTGTTTTTCGGGTGTCCTTATTTAAACTTTTCGCGGTCGCTGACGGAAAGCGATTTGGCGACAAGAAAGGCGATTGCGGATATTGAAGGCAAGAAGGTTATCGACATTGAAGACTATATTAATGAAGAGTCTGACAGACATGCCGCGTTGATAGATTATATGCGTCAAAAGTTGGGGCTCACGTCGCTCGCGTTCCAAAAGTTAGACGACATGGTGAGCGCGATAGGAATAGCGGAGGAGCGGTTGTGTACCTATTGCTGGACGGGGCGCTCGGGGGGCGTGACGTTAAATTGAATTGATTGACAGGCGGCGTATTTAGCCGCCTGTTTTTTATACGGATATTGATATAATAAATAAAATTATGAAAGGAGCGCCAAAGGTGCCAAAACGTAATGATATTCGCAAAATAATGATTGTAGGCTCCGGCCCGATAATAGTTGGCCAAGCTTGCGAGTTTGACTATTCCGGAACGCAGGCTTGCAAGGCCTTGCGCGAACTGGGATATAAAATAGTGCTTGTCAACTCGAACCCGGCGACGATAATGACCGACCCGGGAATCGCCGACATCACATACATCGAACCGCTCAACGTAGTGTCGCTCACCGGCATAATTGAAAAGGAACGCCCCGATGCGCTGCTGCCGAACCTCGGCGGGCAAAACGGGCTGAACCTGTCGATTCAGCTTGCCAAGCAGGGCATACTTGAAAAATACGGCGTGGAGCTGATAGGGGTTGATATCGACGCGATCGAAAAAGGGGAAGACCGGATCATCTTTAAGGAATTGATGAAAGAGATCGGTATCGACGTACCCAAGAGCGAAGCGGTTTATACCGTGGAAGACGCGGAGAGGATCGCTTCGGAACTCGGTTACCCCGTAGTCGTCCGCCCGGCATACACGATGGGCGGCGCGGGCGGCGGGCTTGTATACAATGTGGAAGAACTGAAAACCGTAGCGAGCAGGGGGCTTGCGGCAAGCCTCATCAATCAGGTGTTGATCGAAGAATCGGTACTTGGCTGGGAAGAACTTGAGCTTGAAATTGTGCGGGATGAAACAGGAAAAATGATCTCTGTTTGCTACATCGAAAACGTTGACCCCGTAGGCATACACACCGGCGACGCTTTCTGCGTAGTCCCAATGCTCACCGCCCCGCAAGAATTGTTGGACAGACTGCAAGAACACGCGCACAGGATAATCGGCACCGTTGGGATAATTGGCGGCACGAACGTGCAGATGGCATATGACCCCAAGTCTGACCGTATCGTGATTATCGAAATCAACCCGCGCACGTCGCGGTCGTCGGCGCTTGCGTCGAAGGCGACAGGCTTGCCGATAGCGCTTGTGTCCGCGAAACTCGCGACCGGCATGACGCTTAGCGAGATACCCTATTGGAAAGACGGCACGCTCGACAAATATAAACCGTCGGACGACTACGTTGTTGTAAAATTCCCGCGATGGGCGTTTGAAAAATTTAAGGGGGCGGAAGACAAGCTCGGCACGCAGATGAAAGCCGTAGGCGAGGTAATGAGCATTGGCAAGACTTATAAGGAAGCGTTTCAGAAAGCGATCCGTTCGCTTGAAATCGGGCGGTTTGGATTAGGCTTTGCCAAAGATTTTAATTCGAGGCCGCTATCCGAGCTGCTCGACATGATGAGAGAGTTGACGAGCGAGCGCCAGTTTATAATGTACGAAGCGTTTAGAAAAGGCGCGACCATCGAAAAAGTTCACGATATTACTAAAATTAAAGAATACTATTTGCGGGAGATGAAAGACCTTGTTGATTTTGAAATAGAAATTATTGATAATTACAAAGGTAAGAAATTGCCCGACGCTGTTTTGGAAAAGGCTAAAAAATGGGGATTTGCCGATCGCTATCTCGCCATGCTGACAGAGGCTAAGGAAGCCGATATCAGAAAACAGCGCCTCGATATGAAATTGATTGAAGGATGGGAAGCGGTGCCGGTAAGCGGCGTTGACGACGAGTTCTACTATTATTCATCATTCAACAGCGTAAATAAACTCGACATAAAGCATGACAAGCGCAAAGTGATGATTCTTGGCGGCGGGCCGAACCGCATTGGGCAGGGGATTGAGTTTGACTATTGTTGCGTTCACGCCGCGTTCGCGCTACGCGATATGGGGATTGATACGGTGATGGTCAACTGCAACCCGTCAACCGTATCGACCGACTATGACACCTCCGACAGGCTGTATTTTGAACCGCTTACCGTAGAAAATGTTTTAAGCATTTACGAAATGGAACAGCCCGAAGGCGTGGTTGTACAGTTCGGCGGCCAAACGCCGCTCAATCTCGCAAACGAACTCGAGAAAGCCGGCGTTAAAATATTGGGGACGACGCCCGACGTAATCGACCTTGCGGAAGATAGAGAACGTTTCAACGCCATGATGGAGAAATTGGAAATACCGATGCCGCCGTCGGGGATGGCCGTGACAGTTGACGAAGCGCTGGCTTTGGCGAAGAAGATTGGGTATCCGGTAATGGTTCGCCCCTCCTATGTACTTGGCGGGCGCGGGATGGAAATTGTTCACGACGACGAGACGCTGAAAGTCTACATGAGCCTCGCCGTAGACGTTACCCCCGAAAGGCCGATTCTTGTTGATAAATTTTTGAGCAACGCCATAGAAGCCGAGGCCGACGCGCTAAGCGACGGCAAGGATGTTTTCATCCCGGAAATCATGCAGCATATCGAGCAGGCCGGCGTACACTCCGGCGACTCGGCGTGCGTTATCCCGCCTGTTAGCATCTCCGAGGAACATCAGGAAAAAATCCGCTCATACACAACAAGAATAGCGGCGGAGCTTGGTGTTGTGGGGCTCATGAACATGCAATACGCGATCGCCGACAACGGCAAAGGCGATGTCTATGTTCTTGAAGCCAACCCAAGAGCCTCGCGCACCGTCCCGCTCGTATCAAAAGTTTGCAACATAGAAATGGCGCGTAATGCTACAGAGGTGATGATGGGCAAAACGCTCGCCGAACTCCGCTTGCACCGCAAAAAAATCACAACGCACTATGGCGTAAAGGAAGCGGTCTTCCCGTTCTCAATGTTCCCGGAAGTAGACCCGATCTTAGGCCCTGAAATGCGTTCGACGGGCGAAGTGCTTGGCATGGCCGAAGAGTATGGCCTCGCGTTCTTTAAGGCAGAAGAAGCCGCCAACCAAACTCTCCCGCTCGAAGGCAACGTGCTCATCAGCATGTCGGAAAAAGGCGGAACAAGGTGCGCGGATATAGGGCGCAAGTTCGCCGAGTTGGGCTTTGGAATATATGCAACCGACGGCACTCACGAGCTCCTCAAGAAAAACGGCGTGGAGAGCAAGTTAGTCTACAAGCTTCATCAGGTCGACCGCCCAAACATTATAGACGTAATCGCAAATAAGGAAATTCAGCTAATCATCAACACGCCGATAGGCAGAAAAAGCCAGCACGACGATTCCTACATCCGTAAGGCGGCCATCAGGCACAGGCTACCCTACATCACCACCCACGCGGCAGCCGTAGCGGCGGTAAACGGGATAGCGGACAAGAAAACAAAGTCAACAACGGTGCATTCGCTACAGGAGTATCACGCGATGATTGAGAAGTAATCCCATTTCCCAAAAAAAAGAGACGGAAGGCGCACACCCTCCGTCTCCCCCTGTTTTTTTAATCCAAGTTTTCTATTAGTCTATTTTTTAAAACCTTTTTTTAACCCAAATTTTCCATTAGGCAGCGTTTTTATTTGGTTCGGCCATAGATGCTTTCCATAGTCTCTGTATCCATAGCCTTCGTTTCATTTGTACCGCCATTTTTATTACGGTATTCTGCTTA
>JAITUP010000210.1 GCA_031286265.1 Chitinispirillales bacterium
TCGCCCACCCCATTCACACGACCCTTTGTTGTCCCAAACATTACGGAGCGGTATCAGGGGGTTAGGCGACACATTTTAAAAAAAGGTTTTTAAAAAAGGTTTTAAAAAAAATCCTAAACCCCTACCTTCTCAAACATATTCAAATGCCGTCGATAGTCTTCCTTTATGAGTATAGTTAAATCCCCGTAGCCATTTTCCTCGTATAGCTTTACGGATTTTTGAAGCGCCAGCGACACGCTTTGCACTTTAATTTCCACAGGGCATGAATGAACAAGCGACGTGGCTCTCTTGTAATAATAGTACAGTGGCTTGTCGATATAGGCGCCGGTACAGCCGGGGGTCAGGAATACGCGCGCGATAAACGGGATGTCTTCCGCGTAAAAGATTTCATCGTCAAAAACGACGTCGCCATTCAAAAACAGTCCTGCCGCGAAAAGCTTGTTGTATACGTGGACGTGAAAAGCGTTGCGGCGCTCCACCGTAAAGATGTACGTCAGCAAATCTCTCTGCCGCAGGACGACGTTTTCCGGAATCGGCTCTATGTTTTTTCTTGGTATTGTTTCCGTATCGGTGGCGGTGGAAAATCCCGCTACGCTTACGGATACGTTTTTTTCTTTGATAAGATTATACAAAACCTCAAACATTTCCGGTTCCGCCCAGTCGTCGGGATCGATAAATCCCACATATTCCCCGGTAAAATTCCTCAATCCCACGTTCCGCGCGGAACTCACGCCGCCGTTTTCCTTATGAAAAACCTTTATCCGGCCGTCTTTCCCGGCATATTCTTCGCAGATATCCTCACTGTTATCGGTCGACCCGTCGTTAATCAAAAGGATCTCAAGGTTTCTGTGCGTTTGATTGATAACGCTGTCCAGGCACTTTCTTATATAAGGCTCGACATTGTAGACGGGGATTATGATTGATATTTTATCCATATCGGATTCCTCTTTTTTATCAAATATAGTATTAACCCGGCCACTATCGTTCCATAGCATTTTTTTAATTTTAAAAAAGGAAAATACCTATTTGATTTTAGCGCAAATTCTATTATATTGCCGAGGTGTCAATTTATTAATCGATACTTTAATTTAATACGAAAGCAGCAATAAAATGATAAAATTCGATCTCCATGTCCACACGATCTATAGCCTCTGCGGCATACATACCGTCCTTGAACTCCTCGCGCGCGCCAAAGAGCTTGGCATGGCCGGTTTTGCGGTTACGGATCACGGGCTGACGCTTGGCGGACGGCTGAACAATCCGTTCTTTGAGCGGTTCAAATCACCCTGCCCAGATGTTAAGATATTAAAGGGAATCGAATGCAATGTCCTTGATCAATCCGGAAAAATAGACATCCCGCGCGATTTTATTGAATTTATTGATGTCGTGCTGCTCGGCTTGCACCCGAATATATCGCTAAAACTGAATCGTGATGCCTATACCGATATGCTCATAGCGGCAATACGCAAAAATCCGTGTGTCGATATAATCACGCATCCAAACGACCCGCATTACCCCGTCGACTACCGGCGGCTGGCGGAAGCGGCCAAAGCGCACGGCGTTGCGATTGAGCTGAATAACTCGAAAATCTTGTACGCAAGGTCGGAAACGGCATGCGCGATGGAGCTTATAGAGGCATGCCGGGACGTCGGATGCCTCATGGCAGTCAATAGCGACACTCATGCTATCCACGAATTAGGCGACGATTCGTCTGTGAGGCCGCTATTGAAAGCGGCAAATTTCCCCGAAGAGCTAATCGTCAACCGCAACGAAGAAACCGCGCTTGAATTTATTGGCGGCAGGCGGGCGAATAAGAAGTGAAGCTTTGTTTTTTATTTTAATAATTTTCAACTTGCACTCCCACACACCGTATACTATATTATTGTATGTAAACGGCTCTATTGGGGTGTCGTCCAATGGTAGGACTCTGGACTCTGGCTCCAGCTATTGAGGTTCGAATCCTTACACCCCAGCCATTTCACAGCCTTTTTGCCATGTTAAAAATAGACTTACAATATCGCGGACTGCTGGTTTTCGCCGTTTTATCGCTAATATTCTGTATTGATATCCATGCAAAGACGCTTGATACCGACGGCGGTGCGCCGGGGCAGTCGCTGTTTCGTGCCGATAGCCACGATGCAGGCAGCAGCTTCCCAGCGGTCGAATTTGAACGCAGGTTCCGGCCATATTTCGAGCAAAGAGTCAACAACAAGCGCGGCGGCGGGCGACGCTCCGGCAATGCCGTCCGCGGGACCAACATCGTCCGCCCCACAAATGCGGATATGTTCGTCATGGCACGGATATGGAACCAGCTTACGCCGGGGTTCCTTGAACTCTACAAGGCCGCTACGGCTATAGACCCAAGCGAATACGATACATTTCACATTTCACCAATGGGCAAATTTAAGATTTTTTACTCGATATCCGGCACAGATTCCGTGAATCTCACCGACACCATCGGTATCGGGATTAGCGGCGATCCGATGTCGTGGCGGGTGCGGACATTCGGAGGCAACGGCGTTCCCGACTACATTGATGAGGCGGCGTTCGCGCTCGACAGCGCGTGGTCGATGATCGTTGACCGCTTCGGATTCGTTCAGCCGATAAATATCCCGTCCCCGGACGACGGATCGACCGAGTATTACAGCGTTCTCATTGCGCGAGGTAGCGGGGAATACGGAGTAACGTGGCTTTATGGCCCCGGCCCCGGCCCTGGGCCCGGATTTTCCAGCTATATACAGATAAACAGCGACTGGTCGGGCAGTGAATGGGCGCAACTCGGCTACAATCAGCGTCCGATCGACGCGCTGTGGATAACCGCCGTCCACGAATTTTTCCACTCCGTGCAATTCGCGATGGCCTGGAACGATTTGACGTCCCATCTCTCACTAAACTATCTCACATACGGCTGGTTAGAGGGCTCCGCGGTACTTATGGAAGACATCGCGTTCCCGGAAATAAACGACTATCTTCAATATTTAGACAGGTATTTCAACAACCCGCGGACACCGCTTCTCAATAATAACAACATATACCTGAATTCAATCATTCTCAAATATCTCTACGAAAAAACGAATCTAAGCGATAACATAGGATTCGTGAGAGCCGTCCACTTCAATCATTATAACGACAGGGCAATTACATTTCGCAGAAACCTCGAGATAACTTCCCAAACCTACGCCGGTAAATCGTGGGCTGAAACGCTGAACGCTTTTCACGCCGAAAGCTATTTCACCGGAAACAGGTCGCGCCGGCCGTGGGCTTTCGTGAGCGACGCGGAACTAATGAGAAGATGGACAATACCCGCGCCGATACATCGAGATTCCGTATCTATCACCCGCAACGTAAACCCAAATTCCGCTGAGTTTTTACGATATATACCGCTTGATGATCACCCCGACACGCTCGAAATAATTATAAACGGGACACGGGACCCGTCGCTCACAGGACAAACATGGGCCGCAAGCCTGCTGGTAATGGAGGGCGACAGCGACAGCGTCGGAATCGTACGGATACCGATGAACCAAAGCGGTGTCGGCAGTATTAAAATCGCGGATTGGAAGAGCAAGGCGGGCTGCCTGATAATAGTATCAAACGCGGGAACGATCACAAGAAGCGTCACAGTAAGGTTCGACGGGGTGAGCACGTTTGACAGTATCAGCCCCATGAGGATATTTCCAAATGTCGCGAGGAAGAGCAGGGGAGAAGCGATACGTATTCACGGCGACAATATCACGGAGGTAAGAATCACGACGCAAGACGGCAAACTCTTGGACTACTACAGCGAAAGCAGCGCCGCAAGGTCAATGCTGCAAAAAAACGGCAATACTATAGAATGGCGCCTCGACCCGAACAGCCGCCTGGCTCCGGGCGTATACATCGTTTCGCTGTCTTCAAGAAACCCGCTGTCAAACAGAAGAGATACGCATAGACGGAAAATTATGATTTTGCCTTAAAACCTCAACTATCTATTGAGTTTTGCTTTGTTTTTTGGTGACGGAGTAATATCAGTAATTTTTTTTGATTTTTTTGGTGACGGGGCTCTGCCCCGTAACGCCCCGATACATGAACCCCCTACGGTCCCCCATAAGCGGCGACCGCTTACGGGGGACATCCGGGCATACTATCGGGGTAAAAATGCTAAAATCAAAAACAAAACCACACCATCGACTTGTTTTGACTTTAGCATTACACCCACCCGTATGGTTTTAAGGGTAAGGGTTTTAGCGTAGTCGGTTTTAGAATGGGGGCGTTACGGG
>JAITUP010000217.1 GCA_031286265.1 Chitinispirillales bacterium
CCACGTATTCAAGCTATTATGATGCGCGTGAGCGTCTATCATACCATGTATTTGACGTTTTGGCGTGGCTACACCGCTGGCATTTGATTGATTTTTATCGCTTGCACCCATACTTCACCTCCGTTAAAAAAACGTTAACAATTTTTATATATAGGGTACTCCTAAAAGCCGTCATTGCTTCGCTTCGCTCGCAATAGTGCCATAAAAATTACCTTTCCAATCTCCATAATCAGCCAAATTAGGCTACTGATAGACCATCTGTATCCCTGAAAAAAGGATAAAAACGACGCTCTTGTACATCCAAAACGCCGCAACTGACGCATTAACGTACAACCAAAACAATGAACATCAATGTGAGTACAACGCGAGACTTCCTTTTACCGCAGAGATGGGAAGAATAAACATCCCGCCTCTTTACAACGAGAACTGATATAAAAAAACAAATGCGGCCAACACTCTAATAATTTAATAAAAAATTATTCAAAAGTCAATACTCTATATGATAATAAATTTAATTTTTTTTCACCCCGTCGCCCCATGCCGCTGCCGTTTCTGCTTTTCTACGGAATCATATCCCAACCCGCCCCAAAGTACGATTGCTTTTACCGCGCAGACGTTTAGGCAGTTGCCGCAGCCTATGCACTTGCCTTTGTCTATAACGTGGCGCTCGTTTGGTTCGCCCGTTATTACATTTTTCATGGGGCAAGCCTTGGCGCATTCGCCGCAGCCGGTGCATTTGGTGTCTATGTTTGCTTTGGGACGCATCTTTGCCAGGTCTATAAAACATTTGGGTGGGCATTTGGCGTGGGCTACTATGAATATTTCGTCTTTGGTATAGTCGAGTACGGGTAGATTATCCGCCATCGTTATCGCTCCCGATGGGGTGGCTTTGACACACAGAGTGCACGCTGTGCATCCTACCGAGCAGTATTTTTTCACACCGGCGCCCTTGTCGCGGTTCGCGCACGCTAAATAAACCTTGTGAACTTGCGGGATGAGCGATATTATGTTGCGCGGGCAGACAGGTACGCACTTGCCGCAGCCGCAGCATTTTTCGTTGTCTATGACGGCGATTTCGTTTTCGTTTATTTTGATGGCGCCAAAGAGACAGGCTTTGGCACAACTCCCACGCCCTAAGCATCCGTCCGGGCAGATTTTCGGCCCGTTACCGATGAGTTTGGCGGCGTGGCAATCGGTAATTCCGTCGTATATGGCGCGTTCTTTCGCCTCGGCTTTGCCGCCTTGGCAATGTATAACCGCCACCATCGGCTCGTTTGCCGATACCGATATGCCCATGATGTCCGCAATATTGGCGACGGTTTTTTCGCCGCCGGGGGTACAGCCGGCCGCGGCCGCTTTGCCTACGGCTACGGCCTTGGCAAACGCGCTACAACCCGGATACCCGCAGGCTCCACAGTTTACGCCCGGGAGCGCTTCCAGTATGCGCGAGATTTTCGGGTCGACGAACACGTGAAGCATCTTGGAGGCGATAGCGAGGCCAACCCCAAAAAAGAGGCCGACAGCGCCCACGACCGTTACCGGTAAAAGTAGTTCCATAGTTATGGCATTCTCCGTTTACTGCATCAAATACGACATTTTTTACATTATTAATCCAACATTACCCCGCAAAAAACGACAACCCAGAAAATCCCAAAAATGCTAACGCCATCAGCCCTGCCGTAATGAATGCTATCGGCAGGCCGTCAAGTGACTTGGGGACATCGGCCAGTTCTAATCTTTCGCGCAGCCCTGCCATTAATACAAGCGCCAGCGTGAATCCAATGCCGGAGGCTATGCCGTTTATTGTGCTTTCTACGAAAGTGAACGGGTTGCCGGTGAAATTGTTTACACCGGCATTTAGTATCGCTACGCCCAATATCGCGCAGTTGGTTGTTATGAGCGGTAGAAAGATGCCAAGCGACTCGTATAGCGCCGGGGTGATTTTTTGCATAATCATTTCCAATAGCTGTACCAGCGACGCGATGACGAGGATGAAGACGATGGTGCGCAGGTACTCCACATTTAGCGCCATGAGCAACGCGGTATCAATCCACCATGTGATCATTGACGCGACGGTCATCACGAAGACTACCGCCATACCCATTCCGGTCGCGCTCGACAGTTTTTTCGAAACGCCGAAGAACGGGCAGAGACCGAGGAAGCGGGCGAGAACAAAATTTTGTATCAGCACCGCGGCTATTGATATTTGAATTATACTGGTAATACTTTCCATGCCTTATGCTCCTTTTTTCCGCTGGGCGTAATTGATGACACCCATTACAAGCGCTATCACAAAAAAGCCGCCGGGGGCGAGAATGAAAGCCGTCATCGGCTGGAAGCCGGGAATCACGAGCAGATCGAGCAGCTTGTTGCTGCCCAAAAACTCACGTATACCGCTAAGTATCAGCAACGCCACGGTGAACCCGAGCCCCATCACAAATCCGTCGATAAGCGCGTGTACCGGATTATTTTTCGACGCGTACGCCTCCGCGCGGCCAAGAATCATGCAGTTGACGACGATTAGCGGTATGAAGATACCAAGCTGGCTGTCGAGCGCGGGCGTGTAGGCTTTGATTAGCAGTTGAAGGATCGACACGAACGTCGCGATAATTACGATGTAGCAGGGGATGCGAACTTTTTCAGGTATCCACGCCTTTATTATAGAAATGATGACATTAGAGCACGCGAGCACAAACATTGAGGCGAGGCCCATACCGAGCCCGTTTTTCACCGACGTGCTGACGGCGAGAGCGGGGCAGAGGCCCAAAGCCAAAATCAATATCGGGTTTTCGGTGATAATCCCGCGCTTTAATTCTTTAGCTATCATACGCCGTCCTTCTTAAGTTTAAGTCAAAATCTTTTTTCGGGGACGGGGCGCAAGATGTGCCTCCGCACGCGCTCCCCACAGAGCCCCTACAGATGCGTTCCCTGCCCGTTAATCCAGGAGCAAGGCCGTATCATTATCTTCGTTATCGTTTGTTTCTACTGCTACCGCTTCGACGGCTTTCTTCGCCTCGATCTCTTTTCTTGTCGCCGGACAGCAATATCCGCCCAATTCCTCCAAATATCCGGCTATGTGTTGCCCGATGGCCCTCGTAAACGCTTCTGTGGTTATCGTTGATCCTGTTATTATCGTGACGGCATTATTATTCCGCAAATTCGCTTGCGTTCGCTCGTCCAATTTATGCCACTCCGCGAGGTTTCTGTCGATAATGATGGGCTTTAACGACGACAGCCCCACAAACTGTTCCTTAAACCACGGCTTCGCGCCGTCGTCCCCGCCTACCGGATACCATATGTACTTGGCCGATGCGATTTCGTTTACCCTCGATCCGAGCCCCGGCGTTTCATTGTGGTCGAGTACGGTTAGCCCTAAGATATTTCCATCTATCCCCACGCCCACCATGAACTTGATATCTCCGGCATACCCGATGCCGCTCACCTCAAACGCGTAGCCCGCTAACACCGTGTCGGCGCTGTCATCAAAGGCTATCCAGTAGAGGTCCGGTACGACGCCGGCGCCAAGGTTTTTCATCTCGACGATTCTGACGCCTTCGGGAAACACAGTTTCGAGCGCCTCTAACCTCGCTTGTTCCTGCTGGGCGGCGATTTTGTCTTTGGTCTTGTCGTTTACTACGCCGATGGCGAGGCCTGCTATGGCCGAGATAATTGTCAGCGTGAGAGTAAGTTTAATTATATCACCCATGTTTTTTCACCTCGCCGTAAATTTTGGGCCTCGTGTACCGCTCAATAAGTGGAGCGACGAGGTTCATGAGCAGTATGGCGTATGAAACGCCTTCCGGATATCCGCCGTATTTCCTGATGACAAACGTTAACGCGCCGCAGCCGACGCCGAAGATTAGCCGCCCCCTTGGAGTGATGGGGGAGGTTACCGGGTCGGTGGCCATGAAAAACGCTCCCAAAAACAACCCGCCGGCTAATATATGGAATGTAGGGGTAATGATCGAATCTACGGTGAAATATGTCCCGGTGCCGTTTGTCAGCCAGAAAAGGGCGAACGTCGTTAGTATAAACGCTGCCGGTATCCTTATGTCGACGGCTTTGATCGCTATCAAAAACACTCCGCCGATAAGCAGGGCGAGCGCGGAAGTCTCGCCGACGCATCCGCCGACGCTGCCATAAAACAGGTTTTTCAGCGCGGTCGCGAAATCGGACGCTACGTAAGACCCGTCCGCAAAAGCGTTTTGTATCGCGGTGAGGGGAGTGGCCGACGATATGGCATCGACCGCCGATGAGGAAGCCGCATCCGTTAACCCACTGATACTTCCGAAATTAGGCGTGGAGAACGATGTCATTTGCGCCGGATAGCTCGCCATGAGAAACGCGCGCCCAGCGAGCGCCGGATTTATAAAATTACACCCAAGCCCGCCAAAAACCATCTTCGCGACGACAATGGCAAAAACCGACCCTATCGCCGCTATCCACAGGGGGATAGACGGGGGCAGATTGAACGCGACGAGCATTCCCGTAACGATTGCGCTTAAATCCCCGATAGTCTGTCCGCGTTTGAGTAACAAGTTAGCGCCATACTCCGCGCCCACCGCGGCAACGATGCAAACAGCCGTAACAAGCGCCGCGTTTATGCCGAAAAACACTATCGATGTCACAAGCGACGGCACCATCGCGATAATTACGACAAGCATTATCATTTTTACCGATAGCGAAGACCGCACGTGCGGCGAAGATGAGAGGTGCAGCCGCGGGATGGCCGCGGGCTTTTCATCCGGCTTGCCGGTATCGACGTTATTTTCAGTACTCATTATACCTCATCATATTGTGTATACTGTATATGCGTGTTCGCTATCCGGCTTTCTTTTCCGCCGCCCTCTTCTCACGAACCCTTATTTTCCCCAATTTATAAAACTGCACAAGGTTTATCTTTGCCGGGCAAACATACGCGCAAGACCCGCATTCCATGCAATCCATGAGATTCCAACTGATCGCGTCTTCTATGTTGTTCTTTTCCACAAATTTAGCGAGCCGCGACGGCACGAGCCTTATCGGGCAGGCGTCCATGCAAATTCCGCAGTTGATGCATGGATATTTTCTGACGGGCTCCGTCGTCTGGTTCAGCACCAGAATTCCAGATGTCGACTTGATTACCGGCGCGTCGAGGTCGGGCAGCGCAAGGCCCATCATCGGGCCGCCCATGATGACCTTCTTCGCGTCCGTCAAATCCGCGTTGCAGGCCTCAAGAAGCGTCCTCGCCGGCGTTCCGATCCTGACGAGCAGGTTTTTCGGCGACCGCACCCCGTCTCCCACAACGGTAACCACGCGCTGATACAATGGAATACCGTGCATAATCGCCTCAAAAACCGCGAGCGCGGTACCGACATTCTGCACCACGCAGCCAATATCCATCGGCAGGCCGCCGGTGGGTACTTTGCGTTTGGTTATTGCGTCAATAATCTGCTTTTCCCCGCCCTGCGGGTATTTAGACTTGAGAACCGTAAGCTTTAGCCCATCAAATTTACTTGTGACCACCCTGTCATAGACGGCGTTAATCGCGTCTTGTTTGTTGTCCTCTATACCAATGTACGCTTCCGCCGCGCCGAGTATCTTTTTGAGCATAAGCGCGCCGTTGATAACGTCTTCCGTGCGTTCGACCATAATACGGTGGTCGTCGGTCAAATAGGGCTCGCATTCCGCGCCGTTGATGATGAGCGTGTCTATGGGTTTATTTGTGGGAGGCGACAGTTTGACATGCGTGGGGAAACTTGCGCCGCCGAGCCCGACAATCCCGCTGGCCGCGATCTTCCGTACCAATTCGCCCTGCGCCGCCTCGCGCCAGGAAGCCCCGATCGGCTCAAATTCGACTGTTTCGTCCGTCCCGTCGTTTTCTATCTCGACCGCCTCAGTGAGGTGCCCGGACGGGTGCGCGAACGGCTTGACCGCCCGGACTGTCCCCGACACCGACGAGTGTATCGCCGCCGACACATGCCCCGAAGCCTCGCCGATAGCCATCCCGACAAGCACCCGGTCGCCCTTACCGACAATGGCCCTAGCGGGCGCCCCAATGTGCTGCGACAGCGGTATTACCACTATCGGCGGGGCCGGGAATACCTCGGTCTTCATCTGTTCAGTCTGCGATTTGCAGTAATTCGGATGAACTCCGCCTCTGAACGTGAATTTTTTGAACAAAGGGCGCTCCTGTTAAAAAAACACCAATCCCGTGTAAAATGAAAACGCAGGGATAGTATAATTTACAATATGCGCAGGCAAAAATCAATAGAAATGATTTTTTTAATTTGCATCCACAAAAATATTTTTTTATTTTACATTTAATCTTGCATGGCGAATGTACCATTAACTATATTTACCCCGGGTAGAAAAAACGGAGTGTAGCCCAGCCTGGTAGGGCACCTGAATGGGGTTCAGGTGGTCGGGGGTTCAAATCCCTCCACTCCGAGTTTATCAAACAGGCAGGCGGTAGAGATAGCCGCAATGGCCTATTGAGAGTTTGGCTTTGTTTTTTTGGGGACGGGGCTCTGCCCCGTAACGCCCCGATACATTAGGCCCCCTGCGGTCCCCCATAAGCGGCGACCGCTTACGGGGGACACGTGGGCATACTATCGGGGTAAAAATGTTAAAATCAAAACCAATGCGGTTTTGACGGGATGGCGGGGCTTTTGCAACAGCCCCTGTCGCCAAAAAAAATTTTGGAGACAGCCGTACCGCTATTAACCGGAAGGTACCGGGGGGAGTTGATTTACCATGACAGAGGTCATGTTGGTTAATGTATCATTCATAATTATATACTATACATTCGCGCACATGGCTACTTTTACCCCGAAAACAGCCGCCGTTGCCACAAAAACGCCGTTTTCGCCTCTTGACAAAACTGGCCGCCCCCCCCCCCACCCCCTCATAGCCAAACAACCACATACCCACACAAACCCCAACACTCACCCCACGCTACTCCCCCCCTCAGAAAA